>JBEBWU010000246.1:0-4588 GCA_040391985.1 Entomomonas sp.
TTGTTGGTTGTTCTGACTGTTATTACCATTTTGTGATTGATCTTTATTTTGTTGTTCATTGTTCTGATTCTGTTGTTGGTCATTTTGTTGTTGATTATTACCATCTTGTTGCTGACCGTTCTGTTGTTGGTTATCTTGATCAGATTGTTTGTCATCGTTACTTTGTTGATCTTGTTGCTGTTTCTTTAAAAGATCTTCAACAATTTTTTTATTAACAATCGCTTGTTCAAAATTAGGTTTAGCTTTAATGGCTTTATTCCATTCATCAATAGCTTCTTGATATTTTCCTTGGCGGGCTAATGTATTGCCATAGTTATATATACCTTCTGGAGTTGTTTCTTGTGAAAACTTTTGTTCAGCTTGTTTATAATCTTTGCCCTGATAAGCTGAATAGCCTTGCCATTGTTTGTTCTCAAATCTTTTAGCCGCTTCAGTAGGTTTGTTTTCTTTTAATAGCTTTGCTCCCTGTTGGTCTTTATTAAGCCATAGTTGATTCCACTCGAAAGCTTGAACAGGCTGAGGCTGTAATAAAAATACTAAGGGAATACAGAATAACCATCCTTTGCGACTTGCAAAAGCTGCTAATAATAAGATAGGTAATACAAACCAGTAACCTTGGTCTTGCCAAAGGTCTGTTGCTTTATTTTCTGTGTCATCAATATGACGCTGTTGTCCATTAAGGTTAGCAAGGTTTAAGGTGTTAATATCTGTATCATTTAAAGTAATAGTACTGTAATAACCACCTTCACTATAAGCAAAACGCTGTAAAGAACCACTGTCTAGTTTAGATAACATAATATTGCCTGAAGCATTTTTCACAAAGCTCCCTTTATTATCCAAAATAGGAGCGCCTTGTGCAGTACCTACACCTAAAATATTAAGAGTAAAAGGTTTATTAGCTAGTATTTGTTTAATGGCAGACTGTTCTTGCTCAGATAAACCTGTTGTTATAAGTAAAATTTCAGCATGGTCAATTTGGTTATTTTGTTGCGTATTATTCAACAATTGAATAGCTTTATTAATACCTAAATCAGCTCTTTCACCTGTTTGAGGCATAATATTGGGCGAAATAGAGTTAATTAAGTTGGTAATAGTGGCTTGATCATCTGATAAAGGCACTACAATATGAGCAGACCCTGAGTAAGCAACAAGCGCTGTTTGTGCATCTTTTCGTGCTTTTATGATATCTAGGAGCTTTTGTTTAACAGTTTGTAAGCGATTAGGTGGGATGTCGCTAGATAACATGCGTGGTGTTAGGTCCATTACAATGATTAATGGTGCGTCAATTTTTAGGGGCGGTTGTTCTATGTGTTTCCAGCTGGGCCCCAACAGTGCTAGCAAAGTAAATATACTCGCAAAAGTGATAACTAGTTTAGGTAAGGCGGACTCTTGAATAGAAGTGCCTCGAAGTAACCAAGGTTGAAATAGACTAGGTATTAGTTTTTGCCATGATCCTTTAATTTCATGGAAATTCCATAGTTTCCATAGTAAATAAATTAACACGGGTAATAGGATTAAAAACAGTGGGCGCTGCCAATGTGGCCATAATGACATCATACTGGCCTCCAATTTTTTAAGTTTGGAAATAATCTATTAATCACTAATAACATACTAAGTAAAAGGGCTAGAATCAGTGGCCAATAATAATATTCTTGAATATAACGGGATTCATCCAATTGCTGATTAACGGGTTCTAATTTATTGAGTGTTTGAGATATGGCTTGTAAATCGGCTTCTGAACGTGCTCTAAAATAAAGACCGCCTGTTTGTTCTGCAATATTTTTTAATGCTCCTTCATCTAAGTCGGCAGAGGCTAGGTAGCGTGAGAATCCATAACGAACCATTTTGTCAGAACCAATACCTACTGTATAAATTTTTACTTTGGCTTGTACAGCAAGCTTAGTAGCTTGTTCAGGTGTCATATTTCCTGCATTATTAGAACCATCTGTGATTAGTACTAATATACGTGCTTTTTCGTCTTGGTTATAAAGCCGTTTAACACCTAAGGCAATGGCATCACCAATGGCTGTTTGAGTACCAGCAATGCCTATTACTGATTCATCTAACCATGTACGAACGGTTTTACGATCAAAGGTAAGTGGTGATTGTAGGTAAGCATTAGAACCAAATAAAATTAAACCAACTCGATCACCTACTCGTTGTTCAATGAAGGGACCAAATAGTTTCTTAATAAGGGTGAGTCGATCGACATCTTTACCTTGCCAAGGCATATCATCTTGTTCCATTGAGCCAGATGTGTCTACGGCTAATAGAAGGTCACGTCCAGTAGGTTGCACAGGTAATAAATCCCCTAACCACTGAGGACGTGCTGCTGCAAAAACAAGTAAACACCAAATAATGGCTAAAGGAATAATTTTGTACCATGTTTGATTGGTTGAATAAGCCTTTTGCCCAGATATATGTTCTAACTCCTCAATAAAAGTAATATTGAGTGCAGTTGTATCTTGTTTAACAGCAGGCAATAACCACCTTAATAATAAAGGTAAAGGTAAAATAAGGAATATCCATGGCCAAGCAAACTCAAACATGATGAGTAATCCACTTTTCTACAGCTGAATAAAGATTATCAATAGTTTTATCATCCATATAATAATTAGGATGATATTCACCTTCTACCAGCATGGGGAATTGTTTAATTTCTGCTTCAGAACATTTATTGTCTAGGAAGTTTAACCATGCTTGTCCAATCAATATTTTTGCATTTTCGGTAGGGTAACGTACTATGCAAAGTCGTTTTAATAAGTCATTAATTTGTTGTAGCCAAAGACCGGCTGTTTGTTGATAAGGCTTTGGTAGTTTAGATAACTCATTAAGTGCAGCTTGGCGGCGTATATCAAAATCAATAACAGGTAGTTTGGGTTGTGCGGTATACAATATTTTTCTAAATCGATAAATGAGTACGCCAATAATAACTATAATTAATAAAGCTAAAACTATCCACCAAATAGGTGCTAATGGCCACCAACTAACAGGAGATGGAGCAATTAATGGTTCTAAAGGTAGTTTTTGTGGATCCATTTTCTGCCACCCTTAGCGTTGTATCATGAGTAATGGTTTGATTTGTTCTACCACATCTTGTTCTGTATTGATGGGCAGTAGCTTGGCAGCTATTTTCTTTGCTAATTCTTGCCAACGTTGTTGTCGTTGTTTAGCTTGCTGTGCATAGGCTGCTCGCAGTTTATTATTATTTGTATCCAATACTAACTCTCGATTATTCTGGGCAAATCGTAATAGTCCTGCTCTGGGTAATTCATGATCTAAAGGGTCATAAACAGGAAGTAATACAATATCCAAATGAATAGAGAGATGTTGTAATATGCGTAGGCAATCGTCATTCAGGCTACGTTCGTCTACTATCAAAAATAGTAAACTACCAGGTCTAAGTGCTTCTTTTGACTGTTTTAATGCTTGTAATAAAGTATTAGCTTGCTTGTCATTATTAGGCTCACTAGTGAGTTGAGCATTCATTTTTTGTAAATAGCCAATAAACTGTAATAAGCTGTGTTTACTGAGGCGAGGTCTAACTAAGCGTTGTTCTGACTCATTAAAGACAAGGCCACCTATACGATCATTATTATCTAAAGCAGCCCAACCCAGTAAACTAGCTAATTGTGCTGTAATAACAGATTTTAAGCTATTACCTGTACCCAAAAATAAATGTTTAGTTTGCTCAACTAATAGAAAAACTGGACGCTCTTTTTCTTCATGGAAGATTTTGGTATGAGCTTGTTGACTGCGTGCTGTAACACGCCAATCAATACTACGAATATCATCACCTGGTAAATAAACACGAACTTGGTCAAAATCAATACCACGACCCCTTAATTTGGAGTGGTGTGATCCTACTAAAGGACTTCGTCTATTATTTGCTGAGAATAGACTTAATCCTTTTAAATGGTAACGCATGTTTAGTAGTTCTTCTAAACTAGCGTGAATACCTTCATCTGCGTTTGGTGTGTTAATTAGTGAGTCAAGCATAGCCATAAATTATGCAACAGCAACATCTTCTAGAACACGTTGAATAACTTGGTCAGGTGTAATGCCTTCCGCTTCCGCCTCAAACGAAAGAATTAAACGATGACGTAAAATATCAAAAAGTACAGCTTGAATATCTTCTGGGCTAACAAAGTCACGTTCATTTAACCACGCATGGGCACGCGCACAACGATCCAAAGCAATAGTTGCCCTTGGACTAGCACCATAGCTAATCCAATCTGCTAATTGTGCATCATAGTTTTCAGGTTGACGTGTAGCCATAATAAGTTGCACTAAATACTCTTCCACAGCGTCTGCCATATAGAGTTGCATAATTTCATCACGAGCACTAAAAATAGCCTGCTGGCTTACTTTATGTTCGGCTTTGGCTTCACCATGTAATGCTTCATTACGAGTTAGGTGCAAAATTTGTCGTTCAACACTGGATTCAGGATAACCAATTTTTACATGCATTAAGAAGCGATCTAATTGTGCTTCAGGTAGTGGATAGGTTCCTTCTTGTTCAATAGGGTTTTGCGTTGCCATTACTAAAAATAATGGAGATAAAGGATAAGTATTATTACCTACTGAA
>JBEBWU010000247.1:0-4581 GCA_040391985.1 Entomomonas sp.
ACTTTTAAGGCAGATAAGATCAATATTGGTGCATTAGGTAATATTGTTAGCCAATTACATATCCATGTAATAGCACGTTATAAAAATGATGTAACTTGGCCTCAGCCTGTTTGGGATAAATTACCTGCGAAACCTTATGATGAAAGTGAAATAGATGCTATTAAAAAACAGTTGCAAGAAATAATGCCTGTTACTTTTTCATTTAAGTGATTAATAATGAGTGATTTAGAGGCACGTGTTAATGACTTGGAAAGTCGTCAGGCTTTCCAAGATGACACTATTCAGGCATTGAATATTACTATTGTAAAACAACAACAGTTAATAGACCTTTTAGAAAGAAAAATACAGTTACTGATTAAAGGTCACAATGAGTTATTAGAGCAATGGCGTGAGATTGAGGATAATATACCACCACCTCATTATTAAAATTTGTGTTATGAAGGGAACTTATTACCTTTTTAACTTTCTGTTAGAGGACAGAATCCTAAAAATCTGAAAAGTAAGTTTGAAGAGAAATAATAAATTTCTCATATATTTCTCTTTTTCTTATCTCTGGTAACTTTATTATAGAAAAGAAGCTAATTACTTTATTTAAGCAATTAGTCAGTGTTTTGTGTGTTTGTGAAAATTAGGTTATAAATTAAGTGATACTAAGTTTAATAAGGGGAGTTTAGCGCATTTATGTATGCTTTGTTACAACCCTTTATTTGCCCAAGTTTAGATGCTGTAAAATTCGCTATAAAAGTGTCTATTGCAGCAGGGGTAACATTGTTTCTTGCTTTTTGTTGGGATTTAAATCAGCCGCAATGGGCGGCTGCAACTGCTGTTATTGTTGCTCAACCTCACTCAGGGATGGTAGTAAGTAAAGGCTTGGCTAGGTTAGTAGGCACTATAGCAGGAACGATAGTAGCATTAGTGATTACAGCGCTATTTAGCCAAACACCATGGCTCTTTATTGTTGCTATGGCTGTTGGTTTAACCATTTGTACGGCTGCTTCTACAGTCATTCGTAGTATTTGGTCTTATTCTTTCGTGTTAGCAGGTTATACTACAGCAATTATTGTTTTACCTGATGTTTTTAAACCACTTTCTATTTTTGATTATGCCATTGCAAGATGTACAGAGATTTGTTTAGGGATTATATGTACTTCTGTAGTGTTTGCTATTTTATGGCCAGTTCGTGTTCATCATGGATTAGTAACAGAGGCATCAAATACATGGAAAGCAGGTATGTTATCTGCTTGTTCGGCATTAAAAGGACAGAATGTTAATGAGAGTTTGTTGAATAGCCTTGCTAAAATTGTAGCTGTAGATGCACAGCGTGAACATGCACTGTTTGAGGGCAGTGATGGTAAAAATAGGGCAAAAGCTATTCAAGATATGAGTCATGATATTTTGGCATTGTTAAGAGCAGCAAGAGGGGTGGCAAGACAATGGAAGTTTCTATCTAAGGAAAGCATTGAGCAGTTACAACCATGGCTTGATGAGTGTATCGAAAAATTAACTATTCCTACCCATAAATCTTTAACTCACTTAGCAAAAAGTCTCTATGAAGCGGGTCGTGTTAATAAAGAAATGGAACAAAAAGATATTCTTGCACGACTAGAAATAGTGATTCGTTATGCGATTGCAGCTGGTTTAGATTTGGCATCAGTACGTAGTGGTAAGCTACATAGAAGGGCGAAAGCTACTTATTTATCGATACATAGAGACTACTCATTAGGTTTATTCTTTGGGTTGCGGACAGGGTTAGCTTTTATTGTATTAGCAGCTTTTTGGATGCTATGGGGGTGGCCCATTAATGAAGCAAGTGGTGCTTTAATGATGGTGGCTGTTACCTGTAGCTTATTTGCCAATAGAGAAAATGCGGCTCAGATAAGTATGGGTTTCTTACGTGGTATTTGCTATGCAGTGATCGTAGCTTTTGTTGTTTCTCAGCTTATTATTCCTTCTTGGAGTGGTTTTCCATTATTATGGTTGGCTATTGGTGTTCCCTTGTTTGTTAGTTCACTTGGTCTTGTTAAACCTGAGATAGCTGGTACTTGTACTATATTTTCTATTAATATTGTAATGCTATGTAGACCAACCAATCATGGTTTTCAATCTACAGAAATGTTTATTAATCAGGGTTTAGCTATGCCACTAGGCATTATAGCGGCGATGCTAGCATTTCATTTGGTTAAAATTAATACACCTTATTGGCAGGGTAGATATATGTTAGGAGCCATGCTAAAGGATTTAAGGAAATTGACACAAAGTTCGGTAGGTGGCGCTGAAACATGGTTTGGTGGACGAATGGCCGACCGTTTGATTTTATTAGCGCGCCATCGAGAAATAATGGCAGCTAATGCTGAAGAACGTTGGAATGATGCACTGCATGTAATGGATATAGGCGATGAAATACTTAATCTACGTAGTAGTCTAGTAGGGCAAAAAGTATTACGTACAGATTTAGCTGATTATTTAGAGGTATTAATGAAAGTATTTGAGAAAGAACCTGATAGTATTAATACAGTTCTTTTAGATGAAGCAAGTGAAAAGCTTAAATCTGCTATTAGGAAAAAAGATGTTGATACTAATTCATTATTAGCATTGTCATCTGTTAAGCAGTTACAACAAATTTGGTCTGCTTGGAGTCAAGAGCAATCTAGACAGAAGGAAGAAATTTATGGGGCTGCATGAGGTAGCTATTGGTGGTATTTATGTCAGTCCACTACTAGTTTTTGCAATATTGGCATTACCTATTACCAAAGGTGTGTTAATGCTTATTCAGAAAACCTCATTGCCCCAGTGGATATGGCATGAAATGCTATTTATTTGTGCATTATATTTATTGATTTTTTGTATACTGACATTAATTGTTGGCATCTTTTTTTAGGGTGAGGTAAGTGTGCGTCCAGTTATACGTGTAGGTGTGACTTTATTTGTAGTAGTGCTTGCTATTATTGCGGCCATTTTGTTATGGCGGTTCTATATGTTATCACCATGGACTAGAGATGCTAGAGTCAGAGCAGATATTGTAACTATAGCGCCTGATGTGGCAGGTTGGGTTATTGAGCTTAACGTTAAAGATAATCAGGAAGTGGAAAAAGGTGATGTATTGATGACGATTGATAAAGATCGTTATCAGGCAGCTTATGATCAGGCTAAAGCCATTGCTGAAACTAAAAAACAACAAATGTATTTAAAGCAACATGAAGCGAAACGCCGTCGTATACTGGGTTCACAAGCTATCAGTGCAGAACTATTAGAGAATGCTCAAATAGAGGCAGCTATTGCCAAAGGTGAGTATGATCAATCATTGGCACAACTTGAATTAGCCAAACTTAATTTAGATAGAAGTGTTGTTAAAGCACCGCGCTCGGGACAAATTACTAACTTGCAACTAGTGCAAGGTAACTATATTAAAGAAGGCCAATCCGCTATGGCGATTGTGGTGAAGGATTCTTTATATATACAAGCTTATTTAGAAGAAACCAAATTACCAGGCGTTCAGCCTGGAATGCCAGTAGCTATTCGCTTAATGAGTGGCAGTAAGTTGTTAAAAGGACGCGTTGAAGGCATTAGTCGTGGTATTACAGATCGTAATGCTACACCAGATGGCCAATTATTAGCAGATGTAGAGCCTACTTATAATTGGGTACGTCTAGCACAACGTATTCCAGTACGTATTGAGTTTGACGAAATACCCGAGGACATTCATCTAGCAGCAGGTATGACAGCCAGTGTGCGAATTGGTGAACCAAGATTTGCTGATTTATTTATTTTGTGGTGATGGTTTACAGCTTCTCTCATAAGATAGGAATGGGAGAAACTGTTAAAGACAAGAGTAAATTAACCAATAGCTACACGAGGTAATTCAGCCATTTCTATTTCAACACTTTCATTCGGAAGTAAGGCTGTTGCATCACCTACTACAATACGTTTATTACGTTGATTAAATACTTTAGTAGAAAGACGTACTTGATTCTTAGGTAACTTTTCTAGCACTTCGATTTCAATTCGTAAGGTATCACCTGCATGAACAGGGCGTAAAAACTCTAAAGTTTGTGTTAAATAGACTGAACCTGGTCCTGGTAGATGGCAAGCCATTGCTGCACTGATAAAACCTGCACTCAACATCCCATGCGCAATAGGTTTTTTAAAGCTAGTAGTGGCTGCATATTCAGCATTTAAATGAACAGGATTATTATCCCCAGATGCTGCAGCAAATAATAAGATGTCTTTTTCTTCTACATTTCTTTCAATAGTAGCTTTTTGACCAACCTCAATGGCATCATAAGTAATGGTTTGAATTGTATTTGGCATGATTTACTCAATGTAATGTCAATTAAATCATCTATTTTAACTAAAATTAATCACTAGTTTAAATAAAATTGTTGTTCGTTTTGGTTTGGTTAAGCAATTAGAAAGTCTTACTTAGACATATTATTAATTTGAAATAGATAACTATTAGTTAATATCAGTCGTTGGAAATGGTATAATTTGACATTACATAACTAAAAAATAGTTAAGTTAATTATTCAATTTCTATTAATAGCTATATCATACTAATTTACTAGTTTTTGCATAATGGTATTC
>JBEBWU010000248.1:0-4573 GCA_040391985.1 Entomomonas sp.
TTACAGACCTCTTCTGCACAAAGTTATAACCATTTCTTCTTTGGTCAAGCAGATGAACATTTATTAGCTACCCACCCTCCTTTAAGAAAACGTATTTTACGCTTAGACCCTCGCTGGGATGGTGAGTTTATAATACCAATAAGAATAGATTTAGAACCCAATACAGAAGATCAAACAGAAAAATCTAAAGAAACCATAACTAAAGAAAATATTGTTAAGACCATTACCACAGGTGCGGCTATCTCTATGGAATTGCCAACAGCATCAGAATCAACACCTACTACAGATAGTAGCAATGATCAAACATCACTAGCAAAAATAGAAGCTAAATGCCAAGAACCAGTGGGGGCTTGTCACTTAATTTTTGCTTTTTTATTGGATAACAATCCTGATAACCGACTTAAGCAAGTTTTATTAATTAAAAATACTGATTTACTGAATACTTGTACTGAACTATTAGCATCTATTCCTAATAGCCAACATTTATCTTTTATTGAAAAAGCTATTGTTACGATAAAAACATTATCTCCAGAACAATACCAAAGCTTCAAAAAGATAATGATGCAATTGATTAGTACCAATGGTGATATTTCACTGCATGAATGGTCAGTTTATCAGTTAGTTACTCATCAGATAGAGTATTCGCCCTCTTCCGAAGCAAAGTATCACTCATTGGATCAACTGAAAGAAGAAATAGCAACACTATTATCTGCTATGGCTTACTTATCGCCCACAGAGAATACTATCAAGTCTTCTTTTGGTATGGGAGCGAATATTATGGGGTTGTATACTATTCATTTACAACCCAACCCACCTATTACCGAATTATCAAGCTGTTTACAGAAACTACAGCTATCCTCTACATCTGTTCGCTATAAATTTTTGCAGGGTGTATTAAAGGCTATTCAACAAGATAAAACCATTACTGTAGAAGAAGCTACATTTTTTAGGATTTTATCGCTTTGTTTAGATTATCCAATGGAGCCTAATGATGCTACTTCATCAATTGGCTAAACCGTATAACTTAATAATGTTAATTAGATATTGCTAATATGAATTTTTTTAAACTACAAAACAAAGCTAAAAGCCAAACATTTTGGCTTGTTATACTATTTCTTATAGGTCTAATAGTTTTACCATTTATTGGTGCTTATTTTATTAATATGTCCATAGGTTTTCTTATTCCACCACATAGCCGCCCCTCATCATTTCTTTTATTAACAGCTATGTCTCTAGCATCTGTTATTTTACTAGTCTCTCTCTACAAATATATATCTATCCGTCAAGGTGGCAAGATTATAGCCATATCATTAGGTGGTCGTCTAATTGACAAAAAAGCAGATAATCCTAATGAGCGCCGTTTATTAAATGTAGTTGAAGAAATGGCCATTGCCTCTAGCTTGCCTGTTCCCCACGTCTATGTATTAGATGAAGAGATTAATATAAACGCCTTTGCCGCTGGCTATACTATTAATGATGCCGTAATTGGTATTACTAGAGGTGGTGTTGAACTATTAACTCGTGATGAGTTACAGGCAGTTATTGGCCATGAATTTAGCCATATTTTAAATGGTGATATGCGCCTAAACTTACGATTTACAGCACTAGTTTTTGGTTTTATTTTTATCAGCCAAGCTGGTTACACTTTCATGAGATGGGGAACTGGCTTTAGTACACAAAATAAAAAGGGAGGCTTCGCTCCGCCACTTTTATTTCTAGGGATAGCCTTTTTAATTGCAGGTTCACTTGGCCAACTATGGGCTAGAATTATGCAAGCTTTTGTTAATAAACAACGAGAGTACCTAGCTGATGCTTCATCTGTACAATTTACTCGCCTAGGCAAAGCACTAGCCTCTGCCCTAAAAAAGATTGGTGGTTCTGAAACTGGTGCTACATTAGAAGTTGCCACAGCAATCAGTTATAACCATTTCTTCTTTGGACAAGCTGATTCTAGTTTTTTTGCCACTCATCCTCCGTTAGAAAAACGTATTATACGTCTTGAGCCTTGGTGGCAAGGTGATTTTATAGAGGTTGACTATAGTAAGCTTGTAAAACCAATAGAAGAACAACCTAAACCACAACAAAATAAACAAATTAAAGATAAACAGCTTGCTACAGCAGTTGCTGTAGGTATTGCCATAACAGGTAAAGATGCCATTCCTTACCTAAAACCTGTAACTTTATTAAATACTAATGTAACAGATAAAGAACAGGCTACTGCCAAATTAGAAGCTATTTGCCAGGAACCAATGGATGCTTGTTATTTGATATTTGCTTTCTTAGTGGATACTATTCCATCTATTCGTGCAAAACAATTTACTGCAGTTAAAAATACTGATTTAATTACTGATTACTATCAAACATTATCACTTGTTCCACAACAAAAACATTTAGAATTTATAGAAAAAGCTGTACCTTCAATAAAAAAACTATCTGCTAAACAGTATAAAACCTTTAAAACTATCTTGATTCATTTTATTCAGGCAGATAATGAAATATCCCTACATGAATGGCTAATTTATCAATTAATTATTCATCAAGTTGATGGTCAATTTAATGCTAAAGCAATTACCAAACATTATATTTATGATATGTTAGAGCAAATTAAAAATGAGATTGAAATAATCTTAAGTGCTGTTGCTTACTTAGCAAACGATGTTGTGGCTGCTAAACACTCCTTTGGTTTAGGTGCTAATACTATGGGGCTCTATACTATTCAAATATGCCCAGAAAAACCTTCCATTAGTCAGCTAACCACTAGTTTACAGAAATTACAACAAGCCACTGAGCCTGTTCGTAAAACGTTTTTACAAGGTATATTACGTGCTATAGAACAAGATCAACAACTTACTTCTAAAGAGTCTATGTTTTTCCATATACTATCACTTTGTTTAGACTGTCCCATTGCTCCACTAAATAATACAGTGCATTAACTATATTAAAATAACATGGTATTGTTAGTTTTCACCAACAATGCCATATTCTATAGGTGTCTTTACATAGAAAATACGTAGTTCTGACTGAGCAATAAGCTCTAAAAAACTATCTGCTTGTTGTTCACTAATAGCCATTTTTACTTCTACAGGTTGCTCAGTAAGTTCAAAAAAACCAACACTATGTAATTTACCATCACGCCCCATACCTTCAGCTGCCATCATCATCGTTGCACCAGATATACCAAACTTTTGAGCCTCATCCATTATCCAACGAGCTATTGGTACACCCTTATATTCACGATTTTGTTGGGTATAGAATGTTAATTGATAACCCTTCATAAGCTAGCTCCAAACTATTTTAATAAAAATTTAACTAAAGTAACTGTAGCCATTCCAAGTAAAGTCATGGCAATACTACCGATAACATGAATAGAGACTGCTGCTCCTGCCCATAATATACGACCCTGTTGAAGTAGCGTTGTTACCTCTGCTGAGAAAGTCGAAAATGTTGATAATCCACCTAAAAAGCCAGTGATAATAAATAATTTCCATTCAGGCGCTATAGTGGGATTATTCATAAAGATGACAAGGAATAAGCCTATTAAGTAACCAGCTAACAAGTTAGCTACTAATGTGCCTGGAGGAATAGTAGGAAAAAAGGAGTTTAAAAATAATCCAAAGAACCAACGTAATATGGCACCTAACCCACCACCAAGACCTATAATTAAAGCAGCTTTCAACATCAGCCTATCTCCAGTAATAATTTTTCATTAGGATACTGATAGCAACCTACTCTGTATCCTATTGGACAACAAGTAGGCATCATTAGCCAAAAAGGCGGTTAAAGGAGGAATGCCATCTCCTATCAAGAACTAATAGAACAAACCAACGCGCCTAAAATACACGTTCTTTTTATTATTTTCCATACATCATTGGTTTAATGGTATTTATTATACAACTTTTTTAGTCAAACAAAGACTCTTTAGCTCATCTTAATAATTAAGAAACTATCAATCATTTTTATTGAAAGTATTATTTTATAAAAATGCACACTTAATCTAAGTATGCATTTTTAGTAGAAGAACTCTATTTTTCTAAATTCGCAGTTAACTGCTTTATATTGCTTTCTACTCTAGCCCTAAGCTTTTGGCCAGGGTGGAAGGTAACTACTCGTCTTGCAGTAATTGGTACTTCCTCGCCAGTACGTGGGTTACGTCCTGGTCTTTCGTTTTTATTACGTAGCTCAAAATTACCAAAACCTGATAACTTAACAGATATATTATTAGCAAGAGACTCTTTCATTTCTTCAAAAAAATCTTCAACTAATTGTTTTGCTTCCTGTTTCGTCAAATTTAGCTCGTTAATCAAGCGCTCGGCCATTTCCGCTTTGGTTAAAGTACTCATTTTTTTTTACTTCCTCAACGTAGCGTTAAACTGCTCTTCTAATACAGCTATGATATTTTGCAAGAAAGTATTGATTTCATCATCAGTTAAAGTACGTTCAGGATGCTGCCAAGTAAGAGTCACAGCAATACTTTTTTGATTATCATCAATGCCTTTTCCCTGATAAACATCAAATAGTTGTACACTTGTTAAATAATCTCCTGCTGCCGTCTTAATAGTTGCCATACATTTTT
>JBEBWU010000249.1:0-4563 GCA_040391985.1 Entomomonas sp.
ATACCTTGATTTTTTCTTCGGTGGGAAGGAAAGCAATAACTTTTATTATAATCACTTATGGTATAGGTGATTATAATGCTATTGATTGCCTTAAAAGCCTGCCTGTTTACAGTCAGGCTTTTTATTTTATAAAAATACCTACCTTTTGCATTTAAGTTATAGCTAAAGGTAAATAAATTATGATACTTAAAAAAGTAGTTGTTATGGGGGTAATGGGAATATGTTCTACACCATTAATGGCAGAGGAGGCCAAACGGGAGGATGATTCATTAATTTTAGATCCTGTGATAGTAACTGCTTCGGCACGTTATGAGGATTTAAAAAGCGCCACATCAACAGTACAAGTTATTGATCAAGCACAGATAGCTCGTTCAAGTGCACCAGATTTAACCAGTTTATTGGCTGAAAATGCAGTAGGTTTTTTTAGTGAATGGACTCCGGGCCAAACCTCTATCAATATTCGTGGTGCCTCTACCGATGGACAAGGTAAAGATTTCAAAAGCCAAGTTTTGGTGTTAATTAATGGTCGTAGGGCGGGTACAGCCAACTTATCTAAATTATCCCCTAGTGATGTTTATCGAATTGAAATTGTTCGTGGACCAGCCTCAGTTATCTATGGTAGTCAAGCCATTGGTGGGGTAATCAATATCATTATGAAAAATGGTCACAATACCAAAGGTGGTAAGGTGACTATTAAAGGTGGCTCCTTTGGCATGGCTTATGGGCATGGTGAATATGGTTGGCAAAGTGAAGATGGACAGTTTTCTGGTTATTTTGGTTTTAACAGCTCTACCCAAAATGATTATGATGCAGGCCAAGGTGGTGGTAAACAACATAATACTAGCTGGAAACGACATGGCTTTACAGGTGCTTTTAGTTGGCAGATTGATGAAGCTAATTTAGTAGACTTATCAGTACGTAAAGATGGTGTTTATGATGTTGGTTTCCGTGGTTCAGCAGCGAACTATCATGCTAAAGAGGATCGTTATAATAAATCAGCTGATCTTATCTGGAAACATGGCACTGCTAATGATCGATTACGTTGGAAATTACATAATTATTGGTTTGAAGATATAGATGACTTTAAGTGGGCATCCCCAAGTACAGCAGGTACTAGTCTTGATCATAATAAGCGTAAATTAAGTGCTGTAGGGCTTAAGTTCCAACCAGAGGTGGATTTAACCAGTAGCAATACTTTGTTATTAGGTGTTGATGTTGAAAAGAATAAATTACGTTCCACACGCTATCGGGTTGGATTAAATGGTGCGCCAATGACTCAAGTGTCGCCTTATGATAATAATCAAAGGGAAAAAATGTATGCATTATATTTTGAAGATGCACAACGATTTCTTGATGATCGGTTAGTTTTCAAAGCAGGTGCCCGTTATACAGATGGTAAGACCTATTATGATAGAACGCCTTATTTACAAAATCAGATGACAGGTTCTACTCATTACTATAAAACAACTTGGAGTACAGGATTAAACTTTCAGGCAACGGATTGGTTAAATTTAAAAGCCAGTATGGGTACTGGATTCCGAGCTCCCACAGCCTCTGAGCTAGGGGCAGATTATACAACCTTAGCGGGCTCACAAATTTATGGAACACCAGGGCTTAAACCAGAAACTAACAAGCAATATGAGTTAGGCGCTGTATTCTCAGGTGATAGTTGGTTGGTTGATGTGGTTTACTTTGAGAATAAAATCAAAGATCGTATTATTACCAAACCACGTAGTAACATGAGTAATATATCAGATTATGTCAATAACCCTGATGATGTGGTGGTAAGAGGGTTAGAACTAAATAGCCGCTTTATGATGCATGAGCTACTAAGTTGGCAAAATAATTGGCAGTGGAATGTAGAGACTAATGGTGCTTGGAACTTCCATATGGAAGATAAAGGTGCCAAAGATCGTAATACTGATAAAGTACAGCGCATGTATCAGTATCAAGCATCAATAACCAACAGGTTTGGACAAAAGGAAGTAACTTACCCTTGGTATATTCAAGTAACTGGCATTTTACGTGGTCCAATGTGGTATGACACAGAAGAGCGTTTGGTAGCTGGGGCGGAGCCTTATCGTAATTATATTCATCGTAAGTCACCTTTTATGGTGTGGAATCTTAAAGGTGAGGTGGAGGTTTATAAGAATTTAACGGTGTTTGCTGAGGTAAATAATCTATTCGATAAAAACCAACATCCTATTTTTATCGCTATTGATAAAAAACCTTATATCTTAGACCCTGCTGCTTCTAATGGTGGCTTGGGAACCTCAATGATGGGTAGAGCAGTTTATGTGGGCAGTACTTACCGTTTTTAAGCGGTATCAGTTGTTACTAGTTGGAGTGCTGTGGCTAAGCAGTTACTCCAGCTATGCTGTAGATTTTCCAGTACAAGTAGTTGATGCAATGGGGCGTACGGTGATTATGCAACAACGTCCACAACGTATCGTTACGGTATTTTCTTCTAATACAGAGATAGTGGCTGCTTTAGGGTTAAGTAAGTTAATTGTTGGAATTGATGGTTATACTTATTACCCTGATAGTATTAAAAAGGTGCCTAAAATTGGTGGTCGATTAGGTTTTTCATTAGATAGTATCGTAGCACAAAATCCTGATCTAGTGATTATGACTCCAGCTCGGCAAGCTACTCATCAGCTTATTCCTGCCTTAGATAAGCTAGGTGTGACTAGTTTAGTAGTTAATGGTGGTTCGATAGATACCATTCTGCAAAATATCTTATTAATTGCCAAAATTACAGGCGTACCTGAAACAGGTGAGCAGCTTGTTGCCTCAATGCAACAAAGATTACAAGCTGTGCCTAAATTATCCCATTGTCCTAAGGTGATATTAATTACAAGTCGAGTAGGTAATGGCCTATTGTTAGTAGCAAGGCGTTATGCTTCTTCAGTAAATGCTTATACCGCTGATATTGTACTTAAAGCAGGTGGTTGTTTGGTGTTAGATAAAAATAGTTCAACATTACCACAGTTAAATCAAGTATCTCCTGAAGTTATTTTAGCAACTGATCCAGATATTATTTTATTCGCTGGCAGTGAAGTAGAGTTGGCTGAATTAAGTGAAGGCATAATAGGATGGAGTGACTTGAAAGCAGCTAAAACTGGTTTTGTAAGAACTGTTTCACGGTCTGAGTTATTAATCTCTGGACCACGAGTTATTGATGGAGTGGAGTCATTGTCTGCAATTTTTCAACAATGGGATAAGCAATAATGAAGTTGTACAGTAAATTGCTTATTTGTTTGTTAGTCACTATAGCATTAGGTATTTGTGCAGGCCATACATGGACTAATCCTATAGATATTGTGCAGGCATTAATAGGTGATAATTCTCTTTCATCTCGTTTACTAGTGCAGTGGCGTTTACCTAGAGTATTAACAGCTGCCTTAGTGGGTGGCCTATTGGGGTTAAGTGGTGCTATTTTTCAAGGGGTATTCCGTAATCCATTAACTGAGCCTTGGTTATTAGGTGCATCTGGTGGTGCAGCAGTGGGGGCTACTATTGCTTTATTAGTACCATTAGCGATACCAATGGCTATTAGCCTACCCTTGTTTTCTTTTGTAGGTGCTTTTGCCACCATTATTTTAGTATTAAGTATTGCAAGGTTAACAGGCTCGTTAGATGTCACTACCTTGTTATTAACAGGTGTTGCCATTAGTGCGATGTTAAGTGCAATACGTTCATTTTTAATGATGTCGCTTTCTAATGAAACCATTAGTCTACAAGTAGTTTTAAGTTGGCTGATGGGTGGTATTCAAACCCCTAGTTGGACTGGCCTCGTTATTGCTACTGGTCTTTTTATAGTAGCTTTAGTTATTGCATTACGCTTAGCTCATGGCCTAGATCTATTAGGATTGGGTGAAAATATGGCTACCACAATGGGATTATCTGTTAATCGTTTTATTTTATTAGCGTTATTAGTGGGTTCTGCTATTACTGCTTGTGCCGTTGCCTTAGGTGGCATTATAGGTTTCGTTGGCTTAGCTGCACCTCATATAGCCCGTTGGTTAAATGGCAGCCAACATAAGCGATTATTACCACAAGCAGCTATTATCGGTGCTATTTTAGTCACCTTAGCGGATGCCCTAGCACGTAGCTTACTACCACCCGGAGAAATTCCATTAGGGGTAATTACTGCCATTGCAGGTACCCCCTTATTTATTGTGCTACTAGCTAGACGGAGTAAACGATGATTGATATCTCCAATTTAGCTATTAGCTATGGTAATAAAACTATCCTCAATATAGAGTCGTTGCAATTAGCTGAGCAGGGCTCTATTGCTTTAATTGGTCCTAATGGTTCAGGAAAAACTACATTAATAAAGTGTTTAACAGGTATTCAAAAAATTAATGTCAATGCTAGGTTGTTACTGAATAATAAAGCCTTTGCTAAATATACAAATAAGCAACGCGCGCAATTGTTAGGTTATATTCCACAGAGTTTTAATCCTTGTTGGAATCAAACAGTATTGGAATTGATTAACTTAGCAGCTAGCCGTACTATGATTTCACAACAAGTAATTACCAATACTTGCCAGCAGTTTGA
>JBEBWU010000250.1:0-4563 GCA_040391985.1 Entomomonas sp.
CCCGTTTTAAACAATTAACAGGTGATTGGTTTACTAAAGAGGGTGGAGAAGTAAAGGGTAGGTTATATTTTGATAGTGATTATGATGTGTTGATAGCTATCAGTAGTAAAGGTATTTTTAGTATTGATTTATCAGGAAAGATTACAGGGAAATTAATTACTGATAATGCAGAAGATTGGCACTATAATCCAATATTTCACCAGTTTTATTTTTTTCAAGATCAACAGATTATAATAGTAGATTTACAGCACTGGTTATTGGCTAATCAAGAATAAATTACAGCCCTTTTAAAGCAAGTCTTTCTAAATGCTCAATATATAATGCTATTGGATCTATACTGGCATTGCATTTGCCTCTTATTTGATTAACAGCGGCAGCATGATCCATAGGATAATCAGAGCGAATAACTTTTCCTAAGTGACTACTAAAACGTCCTACTAAACCATCATTCTGCTCTAGTTCTTTTACAAAGTATTTACTGGCAAGAGAAAGAAGGGAAAATTTATTGCTGAGGGTTATAGGAATTGTATTGAGAATACCTGACCATGAATAATAATAGACACCATTAGTTTCTAGTTCTGACCCTTCACCTCCCCAAGTTTCAGGAATTCCTTGTGGGTATTGGTTATTAAATTGGTTAACGCCCTCCGTAGAAAGGCAATTTAAGGCACCTATAAAGTCTTGGGGTAGGTGGCGCTTAGTACTTAATAAGGTAATGGAGTTAACAAAATTAGTAATTAATTTATTAGCTATACTGCTAGATATTTTATTTTTCAAAACTTTTAACATTAAATCAGCTATTTCAGAACCATGATTAACACCATTTACTGAAGTAACAGAGGCAACTAATTCAGGATGGCTTGCAGCTACATAACGAGCTGTTAAAGCACCATGACTATGACCTATTAAATTAACTTTATCTGCTTTAGTTAGATCTAGAATTTGTTGAACTTCCAGTAGTAACTGTTCACCACGGTTTTCTGTGGTATTAGCTGCTGAAACAACAGGAGTAAATACGGTGGTTCCTTGTTGGCGCAATAGTTCATCTATCTTATAAAAATAAGGATAGCCTGCTATTTTTTCAAAACCAAATAAACCATGAACAAGTAAAATAGGATATTTAGTAGTATTTTGCATAATAATAGATCAAGGAAATAGGGTATTAGGTAATTTTGAACTTTTACAGCCTTTAGGTCTAAAGATCCATACGGCATCACTAATACATTGCCAATCAGCTAAAGAAAGTTGGTTTGGTGGGTTGAGTTGTGCAAAGAAAATAATTTTATTCTTTCTAACAGGGCTGCTAAAGTCAGCGACAACTGACTCTATATAACAGATATTGGTAGTAATATTTATCTTTAAAGTATATTTGAAAAATTTAGAATATGATGGGAGCATTTCTATATCTTTATTACTAGGACAATAACCATTGTTATTGTAAAAGTTTGTTATCTCAGTTAGTGAGTTATTAGATATGTAGCGACCTTCATTCAAGATACCTTGAGATATATTTATTTCGAGATATATATAGCCAATAGCAGGGATAAATAAAATTATAAATATTACAATTATTAATTTCTTTGCGATTATTTTTTCCATGTTAACAATAACCAATAATAGTAATTAGTACTAATAGTAATGTAAATAAAATATTATGAACTTGATATATGTTTATATATTTAAAGATTATTACAGTTACTAGGTAAATATAAACTACTAGCGTTAGAGGAACACTGCCAATCAGTATTATTGTTTTGGTTAAATGTTTTACTTAATACAACTTGTTTACCATCTAAAGAAATGCCTAAAGGCTTAAGTGTTAAGGCAATGGAACAGGTATTGTCGGTTGCTCCTGTTGTGAAATCCATTTTATTTGCCATGTCTTTTTCTGTGATAGTAGCTGCAATATCTTCATTAGTTGGACATCTACTATGTTGGTTGTAGAAGTCGGTTACTTGCTCTGTATATTCTTTTCCCATTAAATAGGCATCCATCATTAATCCTTTATTGGTGTAATAGCTAGTACCTAAAAAAAGTAAAAAGGGAATACCTAATAAGAACAGCGTCATAGCGACAATAACTTTAATAACTACAATACGTTGTTTTTTTATATCTATAGTTTGAGTGTTTTCTGTTGGTTCCATGCGTTACTGCTGCCTATGTGGAGAGAAGATTATTGTACACTATTTGGAGGTTAGTAATAAAAAAGGTATTTTATAATGTTAAGTTCTAAAAAAATATAATGCTAGAAGAATAATTAATAGTTATATCTATTAGATATAGTTATAGTAATAGATTATTTGATAGTTGTTGGTTAATTTGGAGTTGTGAATGAGAAAGGTCATCCATTTTTCAATATTTGCTTTATTTAGTATTGGTTTAGGGTTAAAGATACCAGTAGTAATGGCTAATAATATTCAACAAACAGATAACCAATCCGTAAGGTTTGAACGTAAGATTCTTGAAAAAAAAGCTAATGGACTAGTATTAGTACAAGACTTTTATGAAAGTGGTAAGAAAAAAACAGATCCTTTCTTAATAAAAGATTACACACAGACTAATAAACCTAGTGGTTTGTATAATCTGATGGCCAATTCAATCAATGGTCATTTACTCTCATGGTATGAGAATGGTCAAAAAGAATATGATATAACCTTTACTGAAGGTAAACCAGATGGTAAATGGCTTGGTTGGTATAGTGATGGTAAGAAACAAATTGAAGCTAATCATTCACAAGGTAAGTTAGTTTCACTTGAATCTTGGTATATTAATGGTCAATTAAAACAACAAGCTAACTTAATAGAGAGTAAAGGTACTATTACTACTTATACAACAACAGGTAAGAAAATATTGGAGGAGTCATTTAAGGCTGGTGTATTGGATGATGTTACTAAACAATGGGATGAGCAGGGTAATCAATTAGCTGAAAAAAATTATAAAAATGGTTTATTAGATGGGCTTTCTCGTACTTGGTATAGTAATGGTCAATTAAAAACTGAAATTGAATATAAAGATGGCTATTATCATGGGCGTTATACAAGTTGGTATAGTAATGGCCAACAAAAGTTAACACAAACATTAATTAATAATAACATTGATGGTCTAGTTAAGCGTTGGTATGACAATGGTCAGTTAAAATCACAAGTTACTTTTAAAAAGGGTATAGCTGATGGGCAATGGTCATCTTGGTATGATAATGGTCATAGAAAAACCTTGGGATTAATGTCTAATAATCAAAAACAAGGACAATGGATCTATTGGTATGATAATGATCAAAAACAAGCAGAAGGTAAATTAATAGCGGGTAAAGCCACTGGTATTTGGAGCTTTTGGTATAAAAATGGAGTTAAAAAAGCTCAGGGTAACATAGTGAATGGAGCAAAAGAGGGTAGTTGGACAGAATGGTCTATAACAGGCAAAGAAGTGCAAACAGGTAGTTATCTAAATGATAAACGGCAAGGGATTTGGGTAGAAAAAAATAAAGATGGGCAAATTATTAGAAAAATAACGTTTGAACAAGGTAAGAAAGACTAAAAGTAATCCCTATAACCTAATAATTAATAAATAAAAAGTTAGTATTTAATTATTATGAAGAATAGTTGATCTTTATCGCTACATCTTGCCATATTTCTTATATAATGCTAGCTCTATATAATGTGGTTAGTTTGTACTTACTTAGTATGAATAGATAAAACAACAACGGGATAATGTAGTTAATATGGGTAGTGATAACCGTTTCATTTATTATTCTACTATTCATTTGAATCGTCGTGAAGAGATTTTAGTTCAGTCCATTATATCGTTATATAACTCAAAAGATGATTATAAATGGGCACACAAGGACAGTAGTGATACGATTGTAGTAGTAGTGGGTAGTGATGCAAAAGCTTTGCTTAGTGCAGGAGAAGATCCTTTTTCTGCGATTAAGGAGCAGCATATTGTCTGCATTTTGGGTGATATTTTTTATCCAAAAAATGCCCGAGCAGTTGTGCCTATAGCTTTACCCATTAAAGCATTACATTTAGTAGATAAGCTTTCTCATATTGAAAAGAATATTATTAGCAAACCTTTTTCATTAGGGTATATAGCTGCCAATCAGGAAGTTAATAAACAAGAAAATGAAGATACTGTACCTTCTCCAAGAGGTGCTATCGATTTTTGGCCAAAAACTGATGCGACTGAAGTAGTATCACAAGAAACGGTAACTGAAGATGTGCCTGCTGAACCAGCAGCTACAGAAGCTACACCCAGTAATCAAACCACTGTATCTAGTACAGTAGATGCTATTAGCGTTTTAAATGAATATAACGTACTTAAAGTTAGTGGTGTAAATGAAACTGTTGTTGAGAGTCAACCCGTTGCTAAAGAAACGGTTGATTATGTTCCTCCTAAAATAGTAGTACAACCTTCTCCTCAAACAACAGAAGAATCATTGGATAAACCAATTTCTTATGTAAAACCTTCTGTTTTAACAGCAACATTGGAACCAATAGATAATTTAACACCAACTTTAACTGAAGTAGCCTCTCCTGAGTTGGTACCTATTACTCCTGTATCTCCAGT
>JBEBWU010000251.1:0-4552 GCA_040391985.1 Entomomonas sp.
AATACCTGCTAACTCATAGCTGATATAGTGAGCAGTAATATATTGCACAATAGAGAAACTAAAGCCTGTAACGATAGTGGCAGGTAAGGTTTGTTTAACACCTTTTACACCATCCATAATAAATACAATCCACATCGGTACAAAAGCAGCTAAGAAGCAAAGTTGACGGCTGGTCATGGCACCTACTGCATGGGCGTCTACGCCACTGACAGAGCCTGCAACAGTAATAGGGATGCCAAGGGCACCAAAAGCAACAGGAGCAGTATTAGCAATTAAACATAAGCCAGCTGCATAAATTGGGTTAAAGCCAAGGCCAACTAATAATGCTGCTGTAATAGCAACAGGTGCACCAAAACCAGCGGCACCTTCTAGGAAACCACCAAAACAGAAACCGATTAATAATACTTGTAGACGTTTATCATCAGTAATATACACAATGGAGTCACGGATAATATCGAATTGACCACTTTTCACGGTGAGCTTGTATAAAAATACTGCCCCAATAATAATCCATGCTATTGGCCATAACCCATATACGACGCCGTGGGCTGCTTTTATTAACCCATTTTGGGCAGGCATGCAAAAAGCGACTATAGCAACAATAATAGATAAGATAAGGGTTATAGCGCCTGCTATATGACCTTTTAATCTTAAAACGGTTAAGGCTAAAAAGAAAAATATCACAGGAATGGTGGCTACAAAGGCTGATAGGTAAATATTTCCAAAAGGATTATAGATGTGTTCCCATATTTGCATGAGTGGCTTGCCTCTTTATAGTGTTTATTATAAAGTTAGTTCTATTGTTATTTTGGTCAATTGGTAAGACCAATTTCAATTTATGTATATTAGATTAAAGGTTTATTGACTAATTAGTCAACTATTCTTTGTAAGACTTTTGTAGAGTTTGAAGTAATAAGTTAGAATTATTTGGATAAGTAGGTTGATAGACAAGAAAGAGACATTAATGGCCCAACAATTGGTAAAAAATAGAAAAATATCTGATGACATTGTTGAACGTTTAGAACAAATGATTTTAGAGGGTATATTTGCAACAGGTACACGCTTACCTGCTGAACGTAAATTGGCTGAGCAATTTGGTGTTTCTAGGCCTTCTTTAAGGGAGGCTTTAAAAAAATTAGCTGCAAAAGGGCTTATTACCAGTAAACAAGGTGGTGGCAATTATGTGGCGGAAGGGGTAGGTCAATTATTTAAAGACCCAATCTTAAATTTATATGAAGAATATCCTGATGCACAACGGGATTTATTGGAATTTCGTCATACCTTAGAAGCATCCAGTGCTTATTATGCAGCGCAACGTGCTACAGCCTTAGATTTAGAGCGCTTAAAAAAAGCTTTTGAAGCCATTGAAAAACGTTATTTAGATAAAAATAGCGCGCAACAGCAGGAAGCGGAAGCTGACGCTAATTTTCATTTAGTGATTGCTGAAACCAGTCATAATATGGTGTTGCTACAAATTATGAGAATGCTATGTGATCTGGTAAAGCAAAATATTATTACCAGTATTTTTGGTTTACATGCCTATAGTACAGAAGCACGTGATAGTTTAATGCAACAACATAGAGCATTGTATGAAGCAATAAAAAATGGTGACCCAGAACAAGCTAAATTAGCAGCAAGTACGCATATTGATTATGTTCGTACAGTTTGGGATGAAATGGCTCAAGAGCAAAAGCGTATGGCTCAGTCAGCAAGAAGAGAACGGCTTGGCTAGAAATAATAGAGAGCTAAATAGCCCTCTATTACTTATACTTTAAGAAGTATGGGCAGTTATTTTCATTAATACCATACCTGAGATAATAAGTATTGCTGCTAAGATACGTAAAGCACTTACTTGTTCATTCAAGAACACAATACCTACTATAAATGCACCTACTGCACCAATACCTGTCCATATTACATAAGCTGTACCTAATGGCAAACTACGCATTGCATAAGCTAATAATATAAAGCTAGCAATCATAGCAACAATTGTAATAACGGAAGGGGTAAGGTTTCTAAAGCCGTCAGAGACTTTCATGAAATATGACCAAACAACTTCAAGTAGGCCAGCGGCTAATAAAGCAAACCATGCCATATATAATACTCTCTATTAGATAGGGTCAGGTCGTCCTGAAGTTATTGCGAAATGAGAAAGGTCGTCCTTTCTATTTATTATTATAACATAAAGATTGAATAGCAGAGGTAAGCTATTATGCTAATAAAACAAGCTACTGCATTAGATTTAGCGAGTTGGTTAAGTTTACGTAAAATTTTATGGCCAAATACAACGAATAGTGAACATCAATATGAAATGAAAGATATTCTTCAACAACTAGGAAAAATGGCTAGTTTTATCGCTTGGGAAAAGGGTATGCCAATAGGTTTTGCTGAGGTAAGTTTACGTTATGATTATGTGGCAGGCTGTACAACAAGTCCAGTAGTTTACTTGGAAGGTATTTTTGTTGTAGCTAATAAACGTAGGCAAGGCATTGCTAGAACGCTTTGTGGCAAAGTGGAACAGTGGGGTAAAGCTAAGGGTTGTAATGAGTTGGCCTCTGATGTAGAGCTTGATAACTTGGTTTCACAACAAGTACATCAAGCACTATCTTTTCAGGAAGTTGAGAGAGTAGTTTGTTATTATAAAAAAATTAAGTAAATCTAAAGGGTTATACCATATATTTTCTGTAAAGCTGTTTTAGCATCTTTATTACCTAATTTAGCGCCTTTTTCAAACCAGCTTTTGGCTGTATCTAAATTTTTAGTAACGCCATCACCTTTATAATAAATATAACCTAATGCCATCATTGCATCGCTATAACCTAACTCAGCGGCTTTAGTAAGGTGGTTGATAGCCTTTTGTGGATCACGGGGAACACCATTCCCCTTAATATAACAGATACCTAGATTATAGTGGCCTCTATCATCATTAAGGTCAGCTGCTTTTTGATAATATTTAGCAGCCATATTGATATCTTTAGGTACGCCTTTACCATGATGGTAAAGATAACCTATGCTATGAAATGCAGAAGGGTAGTTTAGATTAGCTGCCTGTTGATAATAAGCTAATGCTTTTGCATAGTCACCTTGATCACGGTAAATAACCCCTAAATTAAACATAGCTATAACATTTTGTTGTTTGGTGGCTTGTGTATAGTAAGAAATAGCTTTTTGTTTATCTGCCTTAATACCACTTTGTCCTTTATCATAAATATAACCTAAAGCTACTAGGCCATTTGATTCCCCCAGTTTTGCAGTTATGGTATACCAATTGATTGCAGTATTAATATCTTTGTTGACTCCTTGACCATTCTCATACATTTTAGCAACACGATAGGCTGCATCTGAGTCACCAAGATTTATTGCCTGCATGTAATAGTCTAGGGCTTGTTCATAACTTTGTGGTACATCATCACCCTTATCATATAGCCGACCAATTCGATAATAACCTGCACTATAGCCCATTTCAGATGATTTCTTATAAAGTTCAATAGCCTTAGGAATATTTTTAGGAACGCCTTCACCATTTTTATACATACCAGCTAAGTTGGAGTAACCAATGGGATGTCCCATATCTCCAGCTTTTTTATATAGTTCTATTGATTTTTGGTAGTCTTGTGATACCCCTTTACCATCTCTATACATTGAGCTAAGTCGTAATAAAGCATGGCTACAATTTAGATCAGCTGATTTTTGATAATATTCTGCAGCTGTCTTATAGTCCTTTTTTACACGGCTGTAATATAATCCTGTTTCGATAAGCTTATCGGCTTGTGGGGAGCAATAAGAAGTGGAAGTATTTGCTTCAATAGTAAAAGTAAGCAAGCACAGGCTGATAGTATAGATGGAAAATCGGAATGATCTTATTACTTCCATGGTCATAATCCCCTTGCAGAATATATTATTGTTGTCCTTTAGGAATTTTAATGGTGACTTTAGTATGTGGCAAGTTGTGTCATAGGCATTTTAAGTTTCAATTAATAAATCTGACATTAATTTGATTTAGTTAAATTCATTTTAGTTATTTTTAAGATAATTTATTGGCCATTTTTATAGTATGATAGATATTATTTTTTAGGTTAGAGGAATGATAATGCAAGCAGATATCGTCATTGTCGGTGCAGGCATGGTTGGCAGTACATTAGCTTTAGCATTAAAAGATTCTGGATTAAGTATTGTTGTGTTGGAGAGTAATGCAACTACTTATAAAGAGTTTACCGCTGAAACACCTTTTGAACCGAGGGTAAGTGCGATTTCTATTGCTAGTCAACGTGTATTGCAACATGTGAATGCTTGGAATGGTGTACTTGCAAGACGCTTATCTCCTTATAGCCAAATGTATGTATGGGATGGCTCAGGTACTGGTCATATAGATTTTGATGCAGCTTCCGTACATCAGCCAATATTAGGCCATATTATTGAAAATAGGGTAATTCAGGATGCTTTATTAGAACAATTAGAAGAAGCAAATGAAACCATTACCTTATTGCCTGAAGTCGAGTTGGAAAGTTTAGAGCGTACAGCAGAAGGTTGGAATATTGTTTTAAAAGATTGC
>JBEBWU010000252.1:0-4544 GCA_040391985.1 Entomomonas sp.
TAAAATGTTCACAGGCATCACTACCACCCAAGATTCTATTCAGTTCCCTTAAAGAACTAGAGTTTCCGTTAGGGTCACATCCTTCTGCATAGCAAATATGAGACTCGATACCATCACCTAAACGACAATCAGGCATTAAAAAAAGCCCTGTCTCTTTAACTAATAAAATGTCACGTTTTGCTTGTAGAGCTTGTTGAATAATAATTGCAACATCAGCCGCGTTAAATTTAAAAACCATCTGAAACTCCTTTCATATTATTTTGAAAACAAAATAAGAAAATCAGGATTTAGTTCGTCAACTGACGAATCATCTTGATATTTACTTATCAATTTTCTGATTTCGATGTAATCCAATCTGATGTCATTACATCGAGCCGTTTGGGATAAAGACCTAAATAGTCCGAGATCCAGAATATAAGTACATTCTGAATGATAGTTAGAGGAATTAATTGATATGAATAACCCTGTGTATTGAGCAATCCTTTCCATCAGCTTATTAACTTCAGAAGAAGGTAATACCAGGTTTAATGCATTAACCTGTGACGCTTCAGATAATCGTTCAAAATCAAAATTGCTCAATAAAGAATGGATATTCAATAATTCTTGAATTAGCGGAGCTTCGTAAAGAACACCACAAAAGCTAATAGAGAAGAAGTCATGAGCAGAATTATTATTATCAAGAGACTTCTCAATTTTTATTAAAGATTCTGCTTTAGTTTTGAAATAATCAGGAGCTACCGACAACATCACATGGTTAACATGATCAATAAAATAACTATTTATCGCATGGCCGTATGAATTCAAATCATCACAGTGTTCCTTGAATAAACTCACCACCTCTTTTTCTGAGGGAAGTGAATTAATAATCTTTAAAAAATAATATTGCGTAAGGGCTATTTGGGAAAAAAACAGTTGTGCATAATGCAGAAAGAACATTACTTCTCATTGTATAACTCCAAAATTTAATCTGAAGAAACACTCCCTGATGGGATATTTCCCTCAGAGGACAAATGAAAATTTGATATATAGACGCATCCTCTCTATAAAAGAGTGCTCGCAATCGGATGTTTAATCGAGCAGCAGTTATTAAGCTCAACTGCCAAGCTATGTTGCTAACCACGTTAGCAAATCACCTTTATATTTTGCGGTGTTTAACTAGTTATTTCTGTGAGAAAAAGGAAAGTTAGACGGTTCTTTTAATAAGTAAATTATTGATGGGTCTACTCACATAAACCGTAACTAGATGAGCAAGCTAGTTTTGTATCTTCAATGGCGATTAAATCATATTGTTTTTTATTCCGGGTTGTTTTAGCCCACTCGACACACTCTCTGATATTATCGCCGTGATGCTTACCTATATAGAAAAAACTCGCTTTACCTCTCTTATTAGCCTGACTGACTAAGGCTTCCCATTCTTCAATTCTGTCTATTTGCTCTGGGAACCTCATCCCAATATGTAGCAACTCTCGTTTTCGGCAGAAGATACAAGGCATACAGCCCACTCTTGCCATTCCCATTGAATATAAAGGATTGTGTTTAATATTATGACGACGATGCTGATTAAATACTTGTTCAACGTCCCAGGTTAGTAAAGGACGGTAATTAATAATCTCTGTACCATTTGAAAATCGCCCCTGAAGATCAGTTTCTGACAACTTAGCCCGACTGGGAGATTCTTCAGCACGCACACCTTGGAATGATTTAACAGATAATCCCTGATCCGTAATTGGTAAAATAATTTGCTCACTAATAGGGTAAATTTTGAGGTATTTGGTGCAGAAGCGAAAACGTGCGGTTGGAAAGATACCTTTTAACAGACATAAGTCCAGAAACGGAATACCTGTCGGTTCTAATATCTGTATAGCACGATCACAAATATTATCAGGTACGCCTTCAGCTCGCCATTTAGTATCAATATAATTACGTTTACGAGCCATATCTTCCACAAAATCAGCTTTTATCCATTCAATCGTAATGTTTAACTGATTAGCCAGATAATGAAGATATTCGTAAGTAAGTGGATGTTCATTGCCTGTATCAACAAATACAGTCCGAAAATCTAATTCTTGTTCTACGGCCCACAACAGCATCGCTGTACTATCTTTGCCCCCTGATATAGATAGTAGGTTAACTAAGGAATTCATCTAATGAAGCACTCCCTTAATTAACGTCTCACTGGCTTTTTCGATGAGAGCAAGCCCTAACTCACGATACAACGACGCTTGTTGCTGTTTGTCATTAATCCCTGCTAATAAGCCTGTTAATTTTTCATAGACGATACCAGCCGCTTCATTGGTTTTTTTATTAGTAAGAGCTTCCCGTAGTGATAAAGCATAAATCGTAAAATCAGCAATGGAGATGACCTGTCCAAATTCCTGACTAATAAAACGGCTTGTTCCACCGCTATAGTTGCCTTTTAATTCTGGGTGGAGCGTTCCTATTGTTTCAATAACAGATAAGCCATGCCCATCATCGAAAAGATGCTTCGCCAACTGAAATAAATCATTAATTTCAGCAGTACCGTTATCAGATATATGTGGATTGGCGAGAATGGTTTGCAGCTCAGGTAATGCTAATTTTTCCTGTTGCTTTGCAATAGCAGCTAAATAGTCTTTTATTGTGCCGTTGCTGGGTAACTCAGATTGCTTCCCAAAGTCTTGCAGATTGAGCTTAATATCAATCCATTTGCGATGTTGTAAGGTAGATTCGTAGACAAGGGTTTTAGGGGCATCAGCTTCACCTTCCAGTTGTACTACTGATTTTGGTGAGCCAAATAAAATACCAATATTTTGTGTAAAATTTTCAACCAATAAATAGCTGAAACCATCATCAACGATCCGATTTCTTTGTGTTAACTGCTTATTCATCTATGCCTCTTGTTGCAGGGGATATTCAGTGATAAGCAATGTAATGACCGGTAAGGTTTAGAAGAACGATTAAACCGATTTTGGAGTGGCTTGATTTATTGACTGGATATTAAGAGGGGGAGAGGAAAGAACCGTAAGCATGACGCTTACGGCTATGAATAGTAAAACCACCTGTAGTTATTCAAGATAACTACATCGACTTGTATCGTGGCTAAAGTCGAAATTATTGGGCGCACATCAGTGCACAAAAGGAGCCTGTTTTTCACCACCAGGCATGGTACTGATTAATAAAACGCTAAGCGTTCTGCTAATAATTCAGTAAATAAACGATTAGCAGAACGCTTAGCCCGACTTCTAAAAACACCGTAAACACGGTTTAAAATAAATACCTAACTTGCTAAGTGCAAGGGTGTACAGCCTTTTAAGAGCCTAGTTAGTACACCTATTCAGCCGTTTTTCGCTTTCGGCTTTTTTTGGTTTTGCTACTTCCAATACTCACAATACCACTACAACTCGGATAGTTTTTACATGACCAGAATGGACCATTCTTGCCATTCACTTTCCGCATTTGACCGTTACATTCTGGACATTTAGGACTATTAGATTCAATAATTAATACAGATTTACTATAGTGCTGAATTAATTGTTGTAGCCATTGTGTCTGCTTAGCCAAAAAACTATCCATTGTCATCTCACCACTTTCGATACTTTCTAAGGCTTGTTCCCAAAGTGCTGTCATGCCTGGGTCAATAATCGCAGGTGGTACTGCATCAATGAGCTTAAAAGCTGCTTCAGTAGCCCTCACTGATTTGCTTTTAGTGACCAGATAATTACGCTGTAGCAATGCTTTAATAATGCCGGCACGAGTAGCTTCTGTTCCAAGCCCTGTAGTTTCCTTTAGTTTTTGCTTTAATCTTGGGTCGCTGACAAATTTAGCGATCCCTTTCATTGCTCGGATTAACTCACCTTCGGTATACGGCTTGGGGGGTAATGTAGCCAGTTGCTTTAACTCAGCACTTATTACCTTACATTGCATCCCCTCTGATAACGGTGGCAATACTTGTGATTTATTTTCAACATCATCATCAGTTTCTTTCTCAGCTTTCACAACAGAATGCCATCCCTGACTAACAATCTGTTTACCCGTTGCTTTTAATCGATTGTTGCCACAGCTAAGTTCAACTACTGTTCTATCATACTCATGAACAGGTAGAAATTGAGCCAGATAATAACTACGGATTAGCTTATAAACCGCTAATTCTTTCTCTGACATCTTTGAGAAATCGGTTGGCTCAAGGGTGGGAATAATCCCGTGATGCGCCGTAATTTTCTTATCATTCCATACCCGTGAGCGAATAGTTTTATCCAATCGACTCAATACTTGAACAATATTAGGATCTGATTTAGCCACCGCCTTAAGTACTGCTGGTACTTCAGCTAACATACTTTCAGGTAAGTAGCCACAATCTGATCGGGGATAAGTGGTAGCTTTATGGGTTTCATAAAGGGATTGAGCAATATCTAAGGTATCTTGTGCGCCTAAACCAAATTTAGCGGAGCAAACCTGTTGCAATGTGCCTAAATCAAAAGCTAATGGCTGAGATTCTTTCACTCGCTCAGTTGTCACTGAAATAACATTAGCCATTCCTGCCTGTTTTATTGCAGATAAGGCGGTTT
>JBEBWU010000253.1:0-4533 GCA_040391985.1 Entomomonas sp.
ACTTCCAAGGTGAAAATAGCTGTCAAATGGAGTTTAATGAATGGCCCGTATTGCAGGCGTAAACATTCCAGATAACAAACATACTGTTATCTCGTTGACTTACATTTATGGTGTAGGTCGCGTTACTGCACATCAAATTTGTGCAGCGGCTGGTATTAATCCAGCTACGAAGATCAAAGATCTTTCAGAAGAGCAGCTTGAACAGCTTCGTGGTGAAGTGGCTAAATTTACGACTGAAGGTGACTTACGTCGTGAAGTTAATATGAACATTAAACGTTTGATGGATTTAGGTTGCTACCGTGGCCTACGTCATCGTCGCGGTTTACCTGTTCATGGTCAACGTACTAAAACGAATGCTCGTACCCGTAAGGGACCACGTAAGCCAATTCGCAAGTAATTGTCTACTATAGGATTTAATTATCATGGCAAAACCTGCTGCTCGTACTCGTAAAAAAGTCAAAAAGACGGTGGTTGATGGGATCGCCCATATCCACGCTTCTTTTAATAATACCATTGTAACTATTACTGACCGTCAAGGTAATGCTCTATCTTGGGCTACTGCTGGTGGTTCTGGTTTCCGTGGTTCTCGTAAAAGTACTCCATTTGCTGCTCAAGTAGCGGCAGAACGTGCTGGTCAAGCAGCATTAGAGTACGGTTTAAAGAATCTTGAAGTAAATGTTAAAGGTCCTGGCCCTGGTCGTGAGTCTGCCGTTCGTGCACTTAACGCTTGTGGTTATAAGATCGCTAGCATTACTGATGTGACGCCAATTCCTCATAATGGATGTGGTCCACCTAAGAAACGTCGTGTTTAAGGAGGCAGTGAAAAATGGCTCGTTATATTGGTCCCAAATGTAAACTGTCTCGTCGTGAAGGTACAGATCTTTTCTTAAAGAGCGGTTCACGTGCGTTAGAATCAAAATGTAATATGGAAACTGCACCTGGTCAACATGGTCAACGTCGTGGACGTTTATCTGACTATGGTTTACAGCTTCGTGAAAAACAAAAAGTACGCCGTATTTATGGTGTATTAGAGCGTCAGTTCAGCGGTTACTATAAAGAAGCGGCTCGTCGTAAAGGTGCAACAGGTGAAAACTTATTGCAAATTCTTGAGTGCCGTTTAGATAACGTAGTATTCCGTATGGGATTTGGTGCTACTCGTGCTGAAGCACGTCAGTTAGTATCGCACAAATCTATTACTGTGAACGGTCAAGTTGTTAATATTCCATCATACCAAGTGAAAGCAGGTGATGTAGTAGCCGTTCGTGAAAAATGTAAGAATCAACTACGTATTGCTCAAGCATTAGAATTGAACTCTTCTCGTGGTTTTGTAGCATGGGTTGAAGTAGATGCTAACAAAAAAGAAGGCGTCTTCAAGAGCATTCCTGAGCGTAGCGATTTACCAGCTGACATCAATGAAAACCTGATCGTTGAGCTTTACTCCAAGTAATTGCTAAATTAAAGGTGCTACCATGCATAGTATGCTAAATGATTTTCTGACTCCTCGACATATTGATGTTGAGGATATCAGTACAACTCGCGCTAAGATTACTTTAGAGCCTCTTGAGCGTGGGTTTGGTCACACATTAGGTAATGCATTACGCCGTATCCTGCTTTCTTCTATGCCAGGTTGCGCTGTAATTGAAGCCGAAATTGATGGTGTGCTCCATGAGTACAGCACTATTGAAGGTGTGCAAGAGGATGTAATTGAAATATTGTTAAACCTAAAAGGTTTAGCGGTTAAGTTGCATGGCCGTGACGAAGTCACTTTGACTCTTTCTAAAAAGGGTGAAGGTGTAGTGACTGCAGCAGACATTCAATTAGAACATGACGTAGAAATCGTTAATCCAGACCATATCATTGCTCATTTATCTAATAAAGGCGCATTGAACATGAGATTAAAGATTGCTCGTGGTCGTGGTTATGTGCCTGCTGATGCTCGTGCTTCAGATGATGAAACAAGAGCGATAGGTCGCTTACAATTAGATGCTACTTTTAGTCCAGTGCGTCGTGTTTCTTACGTAGTTGAAAATGCTCGTGTGGAACAACGTACTAACTTGGATAAATTAGTGCTTGATTTAGAAACCAATGGTACTTTAGATCCTGAAGAAGCAATTCGTCGTGCTGCGACCATTCTTCAACATCAATTAGCTGCGTTTGTTGATTTACAAAGTGAAATCGAAACGATAGTTGATGAGCCTGAAGATGAAATTGATCCAATTCTACTTCGTCCAGTTGATGATTTAGAGTTGACAGTACGTTCAGCTAATTGCTTGAAAGCAGAAAATATTTACTACATTGGTGATTTGATTCAACGCACTGAAGTAGAATTATTGAAAACGCCGAATTTAGGTAAAAAATCTTTAACTGAGATTAAAGATGTTTTAGCTTCTCGTGGTCTATCGCTAGGTATGCGCCTAGACAACTGGCCGCCGGCAAGTATTAAGAAAGATGATCGGTCTTTTGGCTGATCCTAATTACCACCGAGTGTATATTTGGTAAGGAATTACAACCATGCGTCATCGTAAAAGTGGTCGCCATTTAAACCGTACAAGCTCACATCGTAAAGCTATGTTCCAAAACATGGCAGTATCGTTATTTGAGCATGAATTAATTAAAACTACATTACCTAAAGCAAAAGAATTACGTCGCGTTGCCGAGCCGTTAATTACTTTAGCTAAAGTAGATAGTGTTGCTAACCGTCGTTTATCATTTAGACGTACTCGTTATAAAGAAGCTGTAGGTATTCTTTTTAACGAATTAGGCAAGCGTTATGCTACTCGTCCAGGCGGCTATATCCGTATTTTAAAATGCGGTTTCCGTCAAGGTGATAATGCTCCTATGGCTTATGTAGAATTAGTTGATCGTCCTTTGAAGAAAGAAGCGGTTGAAGTGGAAGCTAGTGCTGAATAAGTAATTAGCTACAAAAGTCATAAAAAAAGCCAAGCTATATGCTTGGCTTTTTTATTGTTGAAATTTATTAATATTTTATTTTTCTGTAAATTGAAATTAATGTAATAGGTTAGATCAATTATGGAAAAAATATATCAATCGCACATAAATTAAATAGATTCTTTTAATAATCTGTCTTATGAATATTCAAATCATATAAGAATAAAAGGACATATTAAACTTTTAATATTTATATTATATAGAGTGTATTTTCTTTGCTTAAAGATAAGTTAAATATAAACTTACCTTCTGCAAAGAAGTATATTATTAATTCCGATCTGTAAGATACAGTTGTTGGCCTGGCTTAATTGAAGCATTAGCACTTAATCGATTAAGCTCTAATAGTCTCTCTAACTTGATATTATTCTTTTGCGAGATACTCCAGAGATTATCGCCTGCTTGGATGGTATATTTTCTACTATCTTTTAATACAATAGTTCTTAAAGGTTGTTCTGAAGAATCGCTACTAATGGAGGTATTGGCCACCATTGGTACTTTAAGTTGTTGTCCTGCTCTTAGCATTTGATTGCTAGCAAGTTTATTAATGGTTCTTAATTCATTTACAGTGGTGTTATGCCTTGCTGCAATACTGCCTAATGTATCGCCTGAGCGAATGTTATAGTTATTCCATAATGAAATATTCTCATTAGGAATACTACCTGTTGCTAGTAGATCACTAAAAATAGCAGCCTTATGGGAAGGAACTAATAATTGTTTAGGGCATTCATTGTTGATAACAGCTTGTGCTTTTAAGCCTGCATTTAAGTTTTGTAGTTCCTGAGAATCAACACCAATTAAAGAAGCTACAGTATCTAACTTAATTTGGTGATTAATTTCTATTTTATTAAAGTAAGGTTGATTAGGAATAGGAGTTAAGTTTACTTGATAGTTATCAGGAGAAAATGCAATTTTAGATAAAGCTAATAATTTAGGTACATAGTGGATGGTTTCATTAGGTAATGATAAATTCCAATAATCAGTCGGTCGGTTTAGCTTTTGGTTTTGCTGAATAGCTCTTCTGACCGTTCCTTCACCAGAATTATAAGCTGCTAAAGCCAAAGGCCAATCATTAAACATATTATGTAGATATTGTAGATAATCTAATGCAGCATTAGTAGAAGCAATAATATCTAAACGACCATCATACCAACGAGTTTGCTGAAGATTAAAGTGAGTTCCTGTTCTAGGCATAAATTGCCATAAACCAGCTGCTTTCATATTAGAGTAAGCTGTTGGGTTATAGGCGCTTTCTACAGCAGGTAATAAAGCCAGCTCTAAAGGCATATTACGTGCTTCTAGTTGCTCAACAATATAGTGTAGATAAGGGCTGCCTTTAGCAAATAATCGTTCTGTAGACTTTATATTTGAGGTTAATAAACGTTGTTGTTGATCGATACGTGAGTTATTTACACCAAGATATTCATTTTGTAGTTGGAAACCATTGCGAACTCGTTGCCATAAGTCATCGCCATAAAAGCCTTGTTGAATAACGTTGACTCTCTATAAAATAATATGTTTATCTAGAGAAAGAGCTACAGCATTGTTATAGGATAGTTGATCTTTTTGAGAAATACAGACAGCCGA
>JBEBWU010000254.1:0-4530 GCA_040391985.1 Entomomonas sp.
CGTATATTGCATTTAGAAACAAATCCAGGTAATGATAGGGCATTGGTTCAAAAACATGACAATATGGATGTATGGATTAATCCACCACCTATTCCACTAACTACCCCAGAGATGGACTATGTATTTGGTCTATCCTATGCAAGATTACCTCACCCGTCTTATAACGGTGCGAAAATACCTGCCTATGAGATGATTCGCTTCTCAGTTAATATCATGCGTGGTTGTTTTGGTGGTTGTACTTTTTGTTCAATTACAGAACATGAAGGACGGATTATTCAAAATCGTTCAGAAGAGTCTATTCTCCAAGAAATTGAAGAAATTCGTGATAAAGTACCAGGCTTTACAGGGGTTATTTCTGACTTAGGTGGCCCTACGGCTAATATGTATCGTTTAGCCTGTAAAAGTCGTGAAATCGAAGCAGCTTGTCGTAAACCCTCCTGTGTTTACCCAGGTATTTGTGGCAATCTTAATACTGACCACTCAGCATTGATTCAACTGTATCGTCATGCCCGAGAACTAAAAGGCATTAAGAAAATTCTAATTGCCTCAGGTTTACGCTATGACCTCGCTATAACATCTCCTGAATATGTTAAAGAATTAGTGACCCATCACGTTGGTGGCTACTTAAAGATTGCGCCTGAACATACAGAGCAAGGCCCTTTAAGTAAGATGATGAAGCCTGGTATAGGCATTTATGATACATTCAAAGAAATGTTTGATAAGTACAGTAAAGAAGCCAATAAAGAACAATACCTTATCCCCTATTTTATTGCAGCTCATCCAGGGACTACGGATGAAGATATGATGAACCTTGCCCTTTGGTTAAAAAGTCGTGGTTTTAGAGCTGATCAGGTACAAGCTTTCTATCCATCACCAATGGCTACAGCTACAGCAATGTATTATTCTGGCAAAGACCCTTTGCATAAAGTGACCTATAAAAGTGATAAAGTATTTGTCACTAAAAGTGAGGAACAGCGTCGCCTACATAAAGCATTCTTACGTTATCATGACCCTAATAATTGGCCAATGTTAAGAGAAGCTTTGCAACGAATGGGACGTGCAGACTTAATCGGTGATGGTAAACACCAACTTATTCCAACCCATCAACCTAAAACTGCTGGTTATCAAAGCCCAAGACGTAAAAACTCTACTCCAGCTCGTGCTAATACTACAGCCAAACAACCTATATTAACGCAACACACAGGGTTACCTCCCCGTCAGCATGGATTAAAAACGACTAAGAAATCACCTAAAAGAATATAATTAGGCGTTAATAGAAACAGATCACAAAAAACTCACTTAGCTAGTGAGTTGAATTAGTTAAATGTTATACTGCTGAAATTGTATTATTTTAATCAATAATCACTGTTAAAAAGGGCATTATCCCTATGAAATCATTACTAAACTCTCGCTTTATTTTCTTTATGATTTTTCTAGCTTGTGCCGCTAGTCTAGGCTATGCCTTTTATCTGGAATACGTTCACCACATGGAACCTTGTGTACTTTGTTGGGTACAACGTGCACTATTTGCTGGAGCAGGCATTATTTGCTTTATTGGTTTTATACATAATCCACAAGGGGTTGGTCGACGTATTTATGCTTTCCTTGGATTAATCTTCTCAATACTTGGCATTGTTGCAGCAGGCCGTCAAATATGGCTTAAATTTAATCCAGATAATACTGGTTGCCTACCTACTACCATTGAAAGTATCTTTGAAGATAATGCTTTCTTTGATGCTATTTTAAAAGCGTTTGAAGGAACACCAGAATGTGGCCTATTTCAAGGTGATGTATTAGGTATTGAGCTTCCTTACTGGGGCATTATGTTATTCAGTGCCATTACTATTGTTCTTATTTACCAATTATGCAGAAGCAATCCTTTACGAATGATATTTAACTAATCAATATAAGCGTTAGTTATATAACGTTAATTAACGCTTATTTTTATTAGGGCTAAATAAAACGATTGATTCTTTTACTTTTTTCCAAAATAAATCAGATAGTGCGGGTGTTAGAATTACTGTTAACAATGTTAATAGTATTCTTTTAACAGTCCCCATATCTCCCCAACTCATGTATAAATAAACTACCAACACTAACCATATCGTCAAAATAGGGATAGCAATTAGATAATGTTGTGTCTTTTCTGTCAAAATAATCATCCTCTATATAATAACTACAAATAACCTTCTTTTATTTGTGCTATTACAGCCAATCGTTGCTGTATTAATGCCTCTCCCAAAGCAGCTCCCTGCAACCCCTTAGCAATTAATGGTTGTGGTTTTACAGCACGTACAGCCTCTGTTATTTCTTTCAAAAACAAACTTGGCAAATAAGTTTCTTTATTATCAAGTTGTCCTGTTACTTTAGCTAATAATACACAAACTTCTAATACCAATAATAAACGTTCAGGGCGACGTAAAATATCTGTTCGTTGTAATAGATTTAATAACTCATCAGTCGACTTAGTTAAACTTTGCTGACAAACAACTAAGTATTGCCCTGTCAATAAAGCCAAATCACTACAATCATTGGGTACTTTAAAACGCTCATTAATTGTTTTAATACTATTTATCTTGCTAGCTAAAGCCAAAGGAATCATTAAACAGGCCCAACGTACTACTAATGGTTGTTGCTCAATAGCTGCTTGTTTTAATACCTTTTCAATTAAAGGTAAATCTAATAATTCAGGTAATAATACAGATAACGCCTTGCATTGTTGCAGCACTTGTAAAAAAACCTCTGGGCTAGGTTCCATTAATGCACGAGAAAACTCTTTCCATACTCGTTCAGCAGTTAATTCATCCAACTCGCCACTGGTACTCAATGTTGTCATTAATGCTAATGTTTCATCTGCAATAGTAAAACCTAAAGAAGCATAACGTGCAGCAAATCGTGCCACCCTTAATACCCTTAATGGATCCTCAATAAATGCTGCCGAAACATGACGTAATACCCTACTTTCAATATCTTGCTGTCCATGATAGGGGTCATATAAATTACCTAGCCCATCTTCAGCAATCGCATTAATAGTTAAATCCCTTCTCGCTAAATCCTGCTCTAAAGTAACCGCTGGATCAGTGAAAAAAGTAAAACCACCATAGCCCTTGCCACTTTTTCGCTCAGTACGCGCCAAAGCATATTCTTCACCTGTTTTAGGATGAAGAAATACTGGAAAATCAGCACCCACTGGCTGATATCCTTGCGCCAACATATCATCAGCAGTAGCACCAACAACAACCCAGTCAGTATCCATAACAGGTTGATCTAACAACCTATCACGAACAGCACCACCTACTTTGTAAATAGTTACTTTATCCTTCACTTTTTTCCTTAACAGAAAATACCTTGAATAACTAACTTAGGTATAAGTTATCTTTATCAATAAATAGCTTATGATTTATCAGTATAGTATTAATTTATATGGCTCTATATTATTTTGTATCTACATATAGTCAAGCTAGATATCGACTATTATTTTATTCACCCTTAAAAATAAGGAATTCTTTATGAGTAAGTTGGCAAATAAAATTGCAGTGATTACAGGTGCGGCTATGGGTAATGGCTTAGGTACTGCACAAGTATTAGCTAAACATGGCGCTACTGTTATTTTATTAGATTATAATGAAGGTGTTATTCAAGCAGCTAATGACTTAATCCATCAAGGCTTTAAAGCCGAAGCCTATATTGTTGATATACGTGAAATTAATATACTTAAAGAAACAGCTGAAGCGGTTATTAAAAAATATCAGAAAGTTGATATTTTAGTTAATAATGCTGGTGTATGTCATATTGCTTCCTTTTTAGAGACCACAGACGAAATCAGAGATCGTACTTTTGATATCAACATCAAGGGTACTTGGAATGTTACTCAAGCATTTTTACCCTACATGGTAAAAGCTAATTATGGCAAAATTGTAAACCTCTCATCAGTAACAGGTACTATGGTGGCTGATACAGGTGAAGCAGCTTATGCTACTACTAAAGCAGCTATCTGGGGTTTTACTAAAGCCTTAGCGATGGAAGTGGCTACTAAAAATATCACTGTTAACTCGGTATGCCCAGGTTATATTGCTACACCAATGGCTGAATCTATTGCACTAGAAAGTAATCAGTCTGATCCACAAAGTGTGATAAAAGGTATTGCAGCCGCTATACCAATGAAACGCTTAGGAACGATTGAAGAGTTAGGTGATGTCGTTGCCTTTTTATCTTCTGATGAATCACGCTATATTACTGGTACACAGATTGTTATTGATGGTGGTTCAACACTTCCAGAAAGCTTTGGTGCAGTAGGCGTTTAATAGTTACTATATAAGCCAACTGTTATAAAAACCGTTGGCTTATACTTATCATTTCTTCTTTCTTGGGGAACAATTGGTAGAAAACAGTTCTTTGGTATCTACATCTATCATTGTTAAACAATTTCCCCATACACATCCTGTATCTAGCGCATACACATTTGGCTCTTCACATCTACCCTCTAAAGCAGCCCAATGTCCAAATAAAATCTGTTGTCCTGCCATTTTG
>JBEBWU010000255.1:0-4514 GCA_040391985.1 Entomomonas sp.
CATAAGTTTGCTGTGGAATTTTTAGACCATGTGCGAGCTAAATTGGTGGACTTCCAAGAGCAAACTACTCATTTATATAATTTAGAGGCAACACCTGCGGAAGGAACTACTTATCGTTTTGCTAAAGAAGATAAGAAACGTTTCCCAGATATTTTACAAGCTGGAACAGTAGAAGCACCTTATTATACAAACTCTTCCCAGTTACCTGTAGGTATTACAGATGACCCATTCTATGCATTAGAAATGCAAGATGATTTACAGACTAAATATACAGGTGGAACAGTATTGCATTTATATATGGCTGAGCAAGTTTCTTCAGCTCAAGCATGTAAAACATTAGTTCGCAATGCATTAACTAAATTTAGATTGCCTTATTTAACTGTTACACCAACTTTCTCAATTTGTCCTGTGCATGGTTATTTGGCAGGCGAACATGAATATTGTCCAAAATGTGATGAAGCCTTATTACAGCAACAAAGTGCCCAAGTAGCTAAGAGTTGTAGTAGCTGCTAAGCAATAAACTTAATTTTAGAGAGGTATTATATGATTAAAGAGCAATTACCAGTAGAACAAAGACAACGTTGTGAAGTATGGACTCGAGTGATGGGTTATCATCGCCCTGTGAGCGCTTTTAACTTAGGTAAACAATCTGAGCATAGAGAGCGTCAACACTTTACCGAATGTGCTGCTGGTAGAAGTTGTCATCAATAATTAACAGAATTAACTCGTGGGAGTAATCATGAGCGCTTTAACTCATCCCTCAATAGCCAACTCTACTACTCCCATTGAGTTATATCCTACCCTACATGTTGGTGGCTTTGTGCCACTGACTACATTAGATTATCCAGATCATTTAGCTTGTGTTGTTTTTTGTCAGGGTTGCGCTTGGCGTTGTCGCTATTGCCACAATGTTGATCTTATACCACCAAGAGCAAATGATGAATTGGCTTGGCAAGAAATTATAAGCTTTTTAGAAAAACGTAAAGGATTATTAGAGGGTGTTGTTTTTAGCGGGGGAGAACCTACATTGCAACGAGGTTTGTTGCAATGTATTGAACAAGTAAAGGCAATGGGCTATTTAATAGGATTGCACAGTGCAGGGATTAAACCAAAATTATTTGAACAAGTGGTGAGTAAGGTTGACTGGGTAGGTTTTGATATTAAGGCCTTACCAGAAGATCATCAGCAAATTACGTGTGTGCAAGGAAGTGGTGAAGCAAATTGGTTAAGTTTACAACATTTATTGGACAGTGGAACTGATTATGAAGTGCGTACTACCGTTCATTGGCATTTATTAACTGTAGAGAAGTTAGAGCGCTTAGCTAATAGATTACGAACAGCTGGTGTTGAGAAGTTTGTAGTACAGGTAGCGCGACATAAGCAAATGTTAGATGCTGAATTACCTGTAACACCTCCCCCTTTAGAAAAACAACAACTATGGGATTATTTAGCTGGTTTATTTCCTAGCTTTATATTAAGAGAAGCATAACGTATAAAAATTAATAAGTAATTTTAATGTATAAATAAATATTCTGAATAATTGCTTAACTACTGTTAATTGTTGTTATTTTTTATCTGAACAAAATAATACCTATTTTTTCTAATATTTCACAAAATATTTTTTACCAAGGAAATAATCATGAAGATAGGTTTGCATTTAATATTGGTTTCGCAACTTGCTACTGGGGCTGTATTAGCTAATGAACAATGGGGATATGAAGGAAAAGTGTCTCCAGAACATTGGGGAGATTTGTCCACTGATTTTACTACGTGTAAGGTAGGTAAACATCAATCTCCTATTAATATTACTGATTCTAAAAAAGTACATCACCATGACCTTAGTTTTCATTATGCGTTGACTTCAGAAGAAGTTGTGAATAATGGTCATACTGTACAGGTAACTATTAAGAGTGATGATGACTATTTAATTTATAAAGATAATAAATACTACTTAAAACAATTTCACTTTCATACACCCAGTGAAAATTTAATACAAAATAAATCCTTTCCTTTAGAAATTCATTTTGTACATGCAGATAAAGATGGCAATTTATTAGTGTTAGCTGTTATGGCTGAAGAAGGTAAAAATAACCCTGAGTTAGCAAAAGCATGGCAGGTAGTTTCACAACAACAGAATCAAATAGTGGCTATTAAAGATCCTTTTGATATTAATAAATTTTTACCTAAAGAAAAAAGCTATTATCATTTTGAAGGTTCTTTAACTACACCGCCTTGTACTGAAGGAGTGAATTGGGTAGTGTTAAAACATTTTGTGGAAGTATCTAAGGAACAAGTTCAACAGTTTGAAAAATTGATGGGACACCATAATAACAGACCTGTTCAACCTGTTAATGATCGTGAAGTTGATGAGGATTAGTTGTAGTTCTTAGAGGTGTTTCTAGAAAGGAGTACCTCTTCTTGCCTGCTAAGATAAATTAGTGATAGCCTTACCATAAATAACAAAAAATTAAGGATATAAAATGCTAATTGAACTTACTACTGAACGATTGAAATTACGCCAATGGCAAGATAAAGATTATGAGCCATTTTTTAACCACTTAAGTGCAGATTCAAAAGTAATGGAGTATTTCCCTAGTACTTTAGATAGAGCAGCTAGTGATACATTTGCTGATAGAATAAGACAGCTTATTGATGAGCAAGGCTGGGGAATTTGGGCAGTTGAATTGAAAGCCACTAGTGAGTTTATAGGTTTTGTTGGGCTACATAAACCTATAGATGAGCTACCTTTTTCACCTTGTGTAGAAGTAGCTTGGCGGTTAGCTGCCAAATACTGGGGTAATGGTTATGCACCAGAGGCAGCACAAGCAGCATTGAAATTTGGTTTTGAAGAATTAGCTTTAGATGAGATAGTATCTTTTACTACCCTACAAAATCAACGTTCTCAAACGGTAATGAAAAAATTAGGGTTCGAGTTTTCAGAGGAGTTTGATCATCCTGCTTTACCTACAGATTCACCATTACTCAGACATCGCTTATATCGTTTATCAAAAACTAAATGGCAAAGTTTAGTTTAGGATTACTTTTCTAGCGCCACGTACACTGTTAATAAAAAGTATTTGTTCTGCTTGTTGAATATCTTTTTTATAAAGTGTTTGTTCTGATATATATTTTTTATTAAGTAACCATTGTCTGAGAGTACCAGCTAATAAAACACTAATAACAGGTGGGGTTAGCCATTTTCCATTGCTTAGAATAACCAGATTACCATTAACAAACTCTGTTACTTCGTCTTTTTCATTGGTCATTAAAAATTCATATTCTGGTTTTACTTTTGGGAAAAAATCTCTACTGGTGGTTTTATGATAAAGCAAAATATTTTGACTATTCATAATCGTATCTGACCAACTTGCTTGTAGAGGAGCAGCATCTAAATAGATAGTATTTGCTTCACAATCTATTTGACCATTGTTATTTAATAACAGTCGTACTTTATAATGTCCATCAGGGTATTGTGCGGCTAGTTGTTGTAGACGATTAGCTATCTGTTGATAACTAAAAGAAAAATTAAAGTAACTAGCTGAATCTTTTAAACGTTTTAAATGTAATGAAAGTAAGAAGTATTTACCATCTACTAATAATAAACTCTCTAATAGCTGTTTAGGGATATGTTGAGAGGTTAATACTTTTGCTTTAGTGAGTACTTCTTCATATTCATTGCCTGCTGTAGAATCCCAAGTGATACCTCCGCCTACACCATAGCTAGCGATTCTTTTATTGGTATCTACTTTTATAGTACGGATAGCTACATTAAAAGTAGCCTCATTGTCTGGTGTTACAAAACCTATTGCCCCACAATAAGCTTCTCTAGCTGTAGTTTCTAATTGTTTGATAACATCCATTGCACTGGCTTTAGGCGCCCCTGTAATTGAGCCACAAGGAAATAGTGCTTTAAATATATCAAGCAATGTAGTATTAGGTTTTGTTTGTGCTGTAATGGTGGAAGTCATTTGTAGCACAGTAGGGTATTTCTCAATAGTAAATAGTTGTGGTACTGCTATGGAGTCTAAATCTGCTATTTTACTTAGATCATTGCGTAGTAAATCTACAATCATTAAGTTTTCAGCTTGGTCTTTCGCAGAATTAGCTAAGGTTTCTGCTTGTAATTTATCTTCTGCTAATGTTTTTCCTCTAGCAATAGTTCCTTTCATTGGTTTGGTGGTAATAGTACCTTGTTGCCAATGGAAAAAAAGTTCTGGAGAGGCTGATAACAGTTGAAATTCTCCCATATCTAAATAAGCGCTATAGTTAGCCTGCTGAGCATGGTGAATTCTTTGGTAGTAAGCGTAACTTTCAGTAGGGTTAAAAGCTGTGTTTAAACGAACGGTATAGTTAACTTGATAAACATTGCCATTACCAATTTCATCATGAATAGTTTGAATAGCTTGTTGATAATGACTACGAGAGGTATCTATTTGCCAATTAAGTAGTGTTGTTAGTGTGTATTGAGTAAAGAGTTGAGCTTTTTCAATAGGTTTCTCGAATACTCCAAACCA
>JBEBWU010000256.1:0-4512 GCA_040391985.1 Entomomonas sp.
AACAACTTGGATATTACAATGGCCTACCTAAAAAAAAATGAAAGATATAATGCTATTTTAGAAACAGCCATGAAAATAATTACCCAAGAAGGAATAGCAGCAATAACGGCTAGACGTATTGCTAATGAAGCCAATATTGCCGTAGGCCAAATTCACCATCACTTTAAATCTGTAGGCCAACTAAAAGCTGAAGCCTTAGCAAAGGTAACTGAAGAATTAATTACAAAAGCTCAACATTCTTATCAAAATGAATCCATTGTTAACCAAATCATCAACATTATTAGTCCTATTGAAGGAGAAATAGGTTCTGTTATGAGAAAACTATGGAATGAGGCAGTTTTTCTTGCAGAACGCGATCCAGATATAAAATTAGCCTATAAACAATCTATTGAAGAATGGCACAGTGCAACAACCAAACTAATAGAAGAAGGTAAACAAAAACAACTCATTACTACTCAAAACAGTTCTGGATTAGCATGGCAGCTCATAGCGCTTAGTTGTGGTTTTGATAGTTTAGCCGTAATAGAAGAATTTAGATTTGATATTGATACAATAAAAAATCACATTATCAAAATTCTTTGTCAAAAAGAATAAAATAATAATTAGTCAGTTACTTAAACCTATTTTCTTTTTAAATTATTAACCTAATTAGATTAATAATTTTTATCATAACACCTAATTTATTCTTTTTTCTTAACAGGTTTTCCTTGCCAATACCCAGCTAATAAAGAACCTGAAATATTATGCCAAACAGAGAAAATAGCACCAGGCAAAGAAGCTAATGCAGAAAAATAAGTTTGTCCTAAAGTGGCTGCTAATGCTGAGTTTTGCATACCTACCTCAATAGCCATTGTTCTACAGGTAGATTCATCAAAACCAAATAATTTTCCTCCCCAATAACCACCTAAAAGGCCAATTGCATTATGCAATATAATTGCTAACATAATGATTATTCCCACATTAGCGATTTGATCTCTACTAGCTGCTACCACAATACCAATTAGAAATATCACACAACACATAGATAAAAAAGGTAAGATTGGTTCAACTTTTTTTACCACTTTATTAAGCAAATAATGAACAATTAAGCCCAATATAATAGGTACAAGCACTATTAAAACTATATGCTCAAACATCTCCCAAGCATTTACTTGTACTGACTGACCTACTAGTAATAATGTAAGCAAAGGGGTAACCACAACTCCCACTAAGGTTGAAACCGAGGAAATAGTCACTGAAAGCGCTACATCACCCTTAGCTAAATAAATAATCACATTAGAAGCAGTCCCACTAGAAACGCTACCTACCAAAATCATCCCCACCGCTAAATCAGTAGGCATCTGAAAAATCTTGGTTAAAATCAGAGCCGTAAATGGCATCACAATATAATGTAGTAAAGTACACACAATAACTGCTTTAGGTTTAGCAAATACATATTTGAAATCTGCAAAGCTTAAAGACACCCCCATAGTAAACATAACAAACATTAGCAAATAGCTAATACTGGGTTTAAATGGTGTAAATATGGTAGGCGTATAATAAGCAACAACTGCTATAGCAATTGCCCATAATGGAAATAATTGACAAACTTTACTTAAAACTTTTAGCACAACATTATCCTAAGCTATTTAGCTAGCTGATCTCAGATAAATGCCGATAATATAAATAGAATCATAAATATTCAATGTAAACATTATTTATTTTTCTATTTCTAGCAAAATACAAAAAGATTACCTAATCATATTAAGCGTAACATAAAGCTCTATAGTCTTTTCTTCAGCATCCTTTACTGAATTTACCCAATAAATATTAGAATTCTTTTTAGGTGATAAATCTGCCTTACCTAAAGTACGCTTAACATCATTATTAAGCCCTGCTAAAACAACCACCATTCCTTTATTTTGTATATGACTAATCATTGACTGAAAAGCTATCAACCCTGATAAATCTATAAAAGGAACCTCATCTAAATAAATGATAACTACTTTAGTAGTTGCACCAATAGTTGATAATCTTGCTAAAGAATCAATAGCTTTACGTGCAACACCAAAGAAAAAAGGACCTGTAATTCGGTAATGCAAAACAAAAGACTCATTTAAATTTGACGCTTTCTCTTCCGTTTGTGTGTCATCAGATAAAAGATCAATAGTGGTCAATTGAGTTATCTTTCTCATAAATAAAGCACAAGAAAGTAACATACCAATCATTACTGCTACCACCATATCAAACACAACCGTAAGACTAAGACAAGTAAACAATACCAACTTATCTTGACGAGGAGTCATTGGCAACATCTCCTTAAAGTATCGGAAATCAGCCATCCCCCAAGCAACCATTAACAACAACGCCGCTAAACTTGCCATAGGCAAATAATTTAAAAATGATGTAAACAACAATAAAACCAACAACACAATCAATGCATGAACTACTCCAGCTAAAGGTGTTTTTGCTCCTGCTCGAATACTAGTAGCAGTTCTAGCTAAAGCTCCCGTTGCGGCAAACCCACCAAAAAAAGGAGCAACCATATTACCAATTCCTTGACCTACTAACTCAGCATTTGGTTTATGGTGAGTATTTGTCATTCCATCTGCCACAACAGCACACAACAATGACTCAATAGCACCTAATAAAGCAATTGTAAAAGCACTAGGTAATAAATCTTGTATCATCTTTAAAGATAAAACTGATGTACCATCAGTTTCTGTCCAAGGTAGACTTAATATAGGTAACATTGGTGGAATACCAGAATGCTCAACACCGTCTAAAGTATAAGTAAATACTGACTGAATAGTCCTGAACTCAAAATTAAAATAACTAAGTATCACTCCCATACAACCAGCTAATACCAAAGCAAATAAATGGGGTGGCAGCCTTTTAAACAATTTAGGAAATAACAACATACCTGCTAAAGTAATACAACCTAAAAAGACATCTGTCCAAGAGACTCTCCCAACAACCTCCACAACTCCTTGTAATCGAGAAATAAAATCAGAATCTCCTATGGTTGGAATAGCTCCAAGAAAATCAGGTATCTGGGTTAATGCAATTACCACTGCAATACCCATACTAAAGCCAGTGATTACAGATTGAGGAACAAAAAAAATCATCTTCCCAACACGAAGTAATCCCATAATTAGCAAAATAATACCAGCTAAAAAACTAGCAGTTAATAATCCCACTAAACCATATTTAGCAGTGATTGGTTGTAAGATAATAACAAATGCAGCTGTTGGCCCAGAAATATTAAAACGTGAACCACCACATACAGCAATTAAGAATCCAGCCACAATCGCTGTATAAAGACCGTATTGGGGAGCAACTCCAGAGTTTATAGCCAATGCCATAGAAAGAGGTACTGCGATTAACCCTATGGTTAAACCAGCAATTAAATCATGTTTAAATGAATTTAAACTATATCCTCTCATCGCTTCTATAAAGGGAATAAAAGCAAGATAATGAGACAATTTCACTGCAATCTCCACATCAATATATCAATGAAAATATACAGAAATTAGATCTGTTGTTAGCATCATAGCTCATCTAATAGATATAAGCAAAGTTAAGAATTTTAGGATAAATTTTAAATAATTTAGCTACAAACTTTAATCAAGCAATCTTTTTGTACTTTTAATAATTTTATTACAAAAAAATCCCCACATCATATGAGAGGGGATTTACATAATTCACTACCTAAAAATAAACTACTATCAAATAGAGATATCTTAAATTGTCCTATTACAATACAAAGCTTTAATAAATAATTTAAGAGAAAGTTATAAGATTCAAACTATAACAAAACAGCGAATTATTCATTCGAAACTTATAAGTAACTAAAATTCACCAAGTGCATCACCTGCTGATAATCCGCCCTCGCAACTATTAGGAACGTATGCTTGTTCTATTGTAGTTCTACAAGCCCACTCAATAGACCCCACATTAAATCTTCCAGCTAAAACAATAACATTATCAGCAACTGCTGGACTGAGCTTACTATTACTTGTTGATTTTGTCATAACCATAACCATACAAGTATATTTTTGTCCACCTATATTTCCAGCACCACCAAAGGCCACTTGATAGGTATTAGGAACCTTGTCTTTTAATATTCCTGCAGGACACATATTCTTACTACTAACTATTTCTGCTATATCAGATTTATATCTAGTTAATATATTTACAATTTCTGTTACTTGTACTTTCGCAATATGTGTTCTATAAGTGGGTACAGCAATAGCTGCCAATATACCTAGAATCGCAATAACAACCATCAACTCAATTAATGTAAAACCACGTATTTTATTCATACAACAACCATAACTTCTATTTCAAAATAACATAAGGACTTTAACAAATAATTTTATAAGTATCCATTAACCTTACTTGAACAGTATAAAAAATTGTTTAAAAACATAGGAGTAAAGGACACTCAAAATGGATGCTCTGAGTAAGCAGTTGTTTTATATTTTCATTGTTCAATAAAAAAGCCCCCTGCAGTTAAGCTAGGGGGCTTAT
>JBEBWU010000257.1:0-4502 GCA_040391985.1 Entomomonas sp.
GTAAGCTAACTTCGTTGACCACTGTAAAACCAGCTACATAGTTCAGTGCTTGCTCTTTAGTAACACGACTAGCATCTTTAGCCATTACAAAACCAAGTGCTGGGCCCGCTTGAATGCGCTCAATGCCTTTTGGAAAAACAATATTGCCTAAATGGTTATTATAAGTATTAGGTGTTTTAATAAATAATACAGGTTTGATAGGTGGCTTTTGATAAGGAGGTTCATTAAATTCGGCTAAGCGACTATCTAATAAGCCTTTATAGTTAAGGGCTACACCATAAACTGTACCTATACTGATAGGTAACCATTCAGGGTTAGTAATTGTTTGACCATTATGTGTAACATTACCGTTGTCATCAACATTAACAAGGGTACGTTGCCCATTTAGGTTAACAAATCCTCTACGCATACATTCTCCTGTTGGAATTATAATTGTTTTTAAGTTACTAGCTAAACTAAGGGTATGTTTATTTTGCTACTTAAATATATAACTAGACTCTAATATGGAGAGTTTTGGTATAAAGAAAGTTCAATTAGCATTTTTAACACGCCAATAGTTATTGTTTATAATTATTTAAAGCAAGTTAATTAGTATTTTGTATTTATTAGTGATAATACAAAGCCAAATTTATATATTTTTATTAGTTTCTCTATTGTAAGTTTTTATAAAGAGAATAAATAAAAATAACTATAAAGTAAGGAGTTATATTAGTAGTTCATAATTCGTTAGTCCAGTCTTTTGTTATTAAATTAATTACTAATAGTGTTGCATAATAAATTATTGTGTATTAGTTTGTTCATGGAGTTGTTGCAATAGCTTACGTATCTCAGATAAACAAATTTTATGTACATTTTTATAATATTTAGGCGCTATACGAACATAGTCTTGTACTTGTTGTAATTGCTCTATTGCCTCATCTAAGCGGTTTTGACTTTGTAAGAATTTAGCATAGAAGAAACGAGCATCTGGCCCTGAATAATAACTGACTAACACTTTGTATTCTTCTTCAGCTTTGGTCAAATTACCAATAGCCTCAACTGTTCTTGCATAAAGCAAATGCCCTTCAGGGGAACGAAAATCTGGATTATATTTTATTAAATAATCTAGTGTATGTTGGCAATCTTGGTAATTACCTTCTGCAAACTCTGCAAAAGCAAGTTTTAGTAAAATTTCTGGATTTTCAGAATGAATACCTGATAGAGCAGCTTTGTAGTGAGTAATTGCTTCAGTATATTGTTTAAGGTTAACTAACTCATCTGCTAAATTAGTACGAGACTCTACGTTATCGCTTAATGTTAGTTGATTGCGTAGTGTTTTTAAATTACGAGTAGGTGCAATTTTATTTTGTACACCCTTAACTACTTGTCTACCCTTATAACTACCCAATAATTCTGGCATTAGTACAACAACAGCATAAATAGCACAGCCGATTCCTGGCAACATAATGATAAGGTATAGCCAGTAACGTTCTTGCCCTGTTTTCATTATATGTACGCCACAAAGAATTTGACAAAATATTGTCACTAACGCAATCAATGGCATATAAAAATCCCTAATCATTAGTTATGGTAACTAATTTTAAAGATTTTATGCTAAAAATGACAAGTACAAACTATTATTTATTAAACAAATTAATATATGTTTAAGAAAGGTCATTTTTAATATTTTCTAAGAACATACCATAAGGAACATCAGGTTTATTAATCATTGAAAAATAAGGGCTAATAGGAAGATTAATGTGTTTATTGGTGGTACTTGTTTGATAACCATAAACTTTACCATCAGCACGGAAGAAGTTTGTATCTATTAACATGAGTCCCATATAAGGCGAGGCTTTTCTTGTCCAAATTAATAAGTACAACTTGTCGGTAATCTTATAATAATGGCAAGGATTGGTATCTGCTAGCCCTGTTCTTTCGCCTACTAAACAATGCCATGTGTAATAGTTTTGGTTAAGGTATATGTGTTCGTAAACTTTATCAAAACCACAATAGTATAAGAAACGAGCACCAATTAGTTCATCAGTTTGGGAGTGTAGATCTTGGTATTTTTCATAAGGCCTATCTAAACTACCTTGAATGATTGAGAGATCTATAGTGGCTATATTCAGCTGGGTTTGCTTAGAGGTTTTTGGATTAGGTAATCTCGATAGATTAGCAACTACCTCTGTGAACGTTTGATTAATTAGATCTAAAATAATGGAAATAGATTGCTCATCAACAACATAATCTATGAAATAAATACCATCACGAACAGACGTCGCCCTGTAATCAGCTTTTTGTTGCTTCTTAGTGGCAGGGTCAAACCAAATGATTTGATGTTTTTTTAGATGATATTCAATACTGTCACCATGGGTAGGATATAGTATAAAGAAAAGTCCTTCTAATTCTGCTACTTCAGGTAAAACAAATTCCTTTGGCCTGCCTGACACAGAATGATCATGTGTTTTTATTTGATACATTCTAGTATCCTCTTTTTGTTCTTTGCTGTATTAATATGCAACCAAATTGGATAGTTTACTATTCTCCAAAAGGCGAATATTTGTATACAGGCTTGTTAAATAAAAAGATAGTATGGGGTTTAGCAGGAATTTGGCTTACAATACATAGTTAAATTTATAGTTTTAAAGGCAAAGCATTAATGTCAGAGTTATTCCAACATCGTGCGCGTAAACGTTTTGGTCAGAATTTTTTAAAAGATGCAGGAATTATTGACCGCATTTTACGTTCAATACATCCACAAACAACTCAGCGTTTATTAGAGATTGGGCCAGGTCAAGGTGCTCTTACTGAGGGTTTATTAGCTAGTGGTGCACGGTTGGATGTAATTGAATTAGACCAAGATTTAATTCCTTTATTAAAGTTAAGATTTGGCTTAAATCCACTATTTCATTTACATCAAGGTGATGCATTAAAATTTGATTTTAGCGCTTTAGTTTGTTCTGATGAAAAGTTAAGAGTAGTGGGTAATTTACCTTATAATATTTCTACACCACTTATTTTTCATCTTTTAAGTCAACATGCGGTAATTGAAGATATGCATTTTATGTTGCAAAAAGAAGTGGTAGAAAGAATGGCAGCGCAACCAGGCGGTGGCGATTGGGGACGTTTAACAATCATGGTGCAGTATTTTTGTCAGGTAGAGCATTTATTTGATGTTCCACCAGAATGCTTTACACCTGCACCTAAGGTAGATTCTGCAATAGTAAGGTTAATACCCTACGAAACGTTGCCTTATCCTGCAAAAGACCATAAATTATTAGAATTGATTGTCAGAGAAGCGTTTAATCAACGCCGTAAGACACTTAGAAATACGTTAAAGCGTTTATTACCAATAGAAGCTATTGAGCAAGTTGGGGTTGATGGTAGTTTAAGACCAGAGCAATTATCATTAGCTGATTTTGTTAAATTAGCAGATCAACTTTTTTTATATCAACAACGCGAGGGTTAATCATGAATTTAGCTGATTATCCTATCGAGATAACAGTGTTTACTGATTATTTAGTAGAGGATTCAGATCCACAAGATAATTATTATTTATTTGATTATCGAATTTCTATTCAAAATAAAGGTGATAGAACAGTCACTTTATTATCAAGGCAGTGGATTATTACTGATGGTAATGGTCATAAAAAAGAAGTCAAAGGTAGTGGTGTAGTGGGGCAACAGCCTTGTATTAAGGCAGGTGAAACATTTGAATATACCAGTAGCGCAAATTTTTCAACCCCTGTAGGTAGTATGTATGGTAAGTATTCTATGCAGGTTGAAACAGGGGAGTTATTTGACGCTCATATAGCACCTTTTCGGTTAGCTGCACCTGGAGTATTGCATTAATGGCTGTTTATGCAATTGGTGATATTCAGGGGTGTTATGATCCGCTCCAAATGTTATTAGAAGAAGTAAATTTTGACCCTGCAGTAGATACTTTGTGGTGTGTTGGGGATTTGATAAATCGTGGTGCTAAATCCCTTAAAACATTAAAGTTTTTATACAGTATTCGTAAAAGTGTAGTGACTGTTTTAGGTAACCATGATTTACATCTGATTGCCTGTTTTTACGATAACGCTAAAGTTAAAAAGAATGACACCATTAAAGAAATTCTTGAAGCTAAAGAAGCCAAAGAGTTAATCGGTTGGTTGCGCCAGCAACCGTTAGTTTATTTTGATCGTGATCGTAAAATAACCATGGTTCATGCGGGTATTCCACCATTATGGACTTTAGAAGATAGTTTAGCGCGTTCTGCCGAAGTAGAGGCAGTATTAAAAGATGATAAGAGAATAGAAGGCTTTCTTACTCATATGTATGGTAGTGATCCTGTTAATTGGAGTGAGCTTTTAACAGGTTATGAACGGCTAAGAGTTATAACCAATTATTTAACCAGAATGCGCTTTTGCAAGGCTGATGGTACTATTGAGTTTAAGAGTAAAGAAGGCTTAGAAAGTGCGCCAGCAGGTTATATTCCTTGGTTTCATCTTCTACTGACTTGATGATCAGCGCAGGGT
>JBEBWU010000258.1:0-4488 GCA_040391985.1 Entomomonas sp.
GTACTAGTGTATTCTTGAGTTATTTGTCGCCATTGTGGCATAGGACCTGTAGGTGGGGGTAAATTATGCGAAAAATTACCATTACCTCTCATCATTCGGTGATGACGTGGCGTTACTAATGCTGTTCCAGATTCTGTTAAGATCTGTATATCAACTCGATATTTACTTTGGTGTTGTTGTAGAAATTTTCTGGCTGACTCAATACCTTCATTTTCATAATGATCTACCCATTGTTGTGCTACATTTTTAACAATAGGTAAACGACTTAATATCCAAGTATCTTGGTTAAAGAAGTGACTGAATAATATAGTTAAGCTAACAGTTATAGTGATAGCTAACCAAAAGCTTAAAAAAATTCGCCAGAAAAATGAGCGCACAAAAGTTACCTTCGAAAAATAAATGCCCACATTATAGGTGGGCATTTACTAATGGAATAGAAAATTATTTACCTGCTTTGCTAGCTTTCCAATCTTGGAATTCTTGCCATTCTTTCATACGTTCATCTTGCCATTTTTGTCTTTCATCAAAGCTTTTTTGTTGCTCTGGAGTCATTGTGGCACGTATTTGTTTACGAGTTTCTTCGCGTGACTTTTGTAACTCATCTGCCATCGCTTTTCTATCTGCTTCAGATAGCTTGTTGTAGTATTTTTGTTTAATTTCCCAACGTGCTTTTGCTTGCTCTCTCATCATATCTTGCATTTTGTCACGTTGTTCTGGTGATAGGTTATTCATGCCTCCACGATGAAATCCACCATGTCTGCCATAGCCGTCATGTCCAGGACCAAAATCACCACGAGCACAAGGGCCATTACCAGGACCATAGCCTGCACCTGGGCCTCCATGACCATAACCAGCACCATGTGGCGCTGCAATCGCTAATGCAGGGATAGCTGCGGTAAGTAATAAAACTGAAATATATTTACGCATCTTAATTCTCCTAACCTTTCAACAAGGTTGCTGTTTCTGTTATGGTCAGTATAACCATTTAAAGGTCAAGTACAGTCAGTAGTATGTAAAGAGAAGGTAAAGATTTTTCACTAATTTAACTGGCGTAATAATAGCCACGACCACGTAATGAAAGTATACGAGGACTTCCGTCAGAATGAGGGCCAAGTTTTTTACGAAGATTACTTATATGCATATCTAAACTACGATCATATAGAGTAAGTTTTCTTCCTAGTGCTATTTGAGTAAGCTCATGTTTATCAATAGGCTCACCTGGTTGCTTAATCAATGCTTCTAAAAGACGGCTTTCAGAAACGGTTAAAACAGTTTCTACTTCATTAATAGTAACAACCCCACGCACAGGGCTAAAGTTTAAATCACCTAACTCAATATGGCTTGGTGAGGCTGTATTATGATTAGATGAGCGTCTTAATATAGCTTTTAAACGAGCAGTAAGTTCTCTAGGTTCGCAAGGTTTGGGAAGATAATCATCTGCACCTAATTCAAGACCTAAAATACGATCTAGTGGTTCACCACGTGCTGAAAGCATTAATACAGGAAGATCAGGGTGATTGGTTCTTAATAGTTTAAGTAAGTCTAGACCATTACCATCAGGAAGCATTACATCAAGAATAACAGCATCTGGTAAAGATTGAGTAGCTAAATAATCTTTACCTGCTTGTGTTGTATGACAAGAGCTAACATCAAATCCTTCTTGAGTGAGCCAATGGGTTAATAGCTCACAAAGCTCTTCGTCATCATCTATCAGTAGTAAACTATTCATCCGTAATCACTATGGTAGTACTTTTTTAAAAGGTTTAACGTCTACATTACCATAAACACCCGCTTCGCAATAGGGATCTGCATTAGCCCAATCTTGCGCTGCGGCCAATGAGTCAAACTCAGCTATAACTAAGCTACCTGTAAAACCACTTTCACCAGGATCGTTGCTATCAACAGCAGGATGAGGGCCTGCAATGATTAAACGCCCCTGTTGTTTTAATACTTCTAAGCGTTCTAAGTGAGCAGGTCGCGCTTTCAATCGTAGTTGTAGTGTATTAGGCTTATCTGTTGCAATAATTGCATAAAGCATAACTATTCCTCTGAATTAGAAGGCTGCTCTTCTTCTTTAATATGACGTGATAAGTAGATTGCTTGACCAATCATAAAGATAATAGTCATCGCAAGACTACCAAACACCTTAAAGTCTACCCAAATACTATCAAAAGTAAAAGCAACAAATAAATTAGCAGCACCACAAATAATAAAGAAAATGACCCAAGCAATGTTGAGTTTTCGCCAAATAGCATCTGGTAGTGTTACTGCCTTGCCCATTAAGCGTTGTACAATAGGTTCTTTGCCAATAAATTGACTGCCTAAGAAAACTAAGGCAAAAATCCAGTTCACAATAGGTGCTTTTAGTTTTATAAAGGTTTCACTATGGAAAGCAAGTGTTAAACCACCTAATAGTAAACAGGCAACTAGGGTAATCATTTGGCCATTGTCTAATTTTTTTTGTTTTAAGAAAATAGCACCATAAACAATAATGGAAACGATAATAAGTACCGCTGTAGCACTATAAATACCACCAAAGGTAAAAGAATAGCCAAACAGTTCTATAGGCCGAGGTTCTATTTTAAATACAATAAAAAATAGGATAAGAGGGATAAAATCTATAAACTGTTTCACGAAAACACAATCCAAAATGATTTAAAAAAGGCATAATAGCAAACTTACTCATTACCTTCATAGATTATAAATATTTTGTAGTTATTTTATGACCCAATCCATTGATCTACATAGCCATAGTACAGCGTCTGATGGGGCTTTAAGTCCAACGGATTTAATATTACGCGCACATATGAAAGGGATTAAAGTATTATCTTTAACAGACCATGACACGATTGATGGCTTAACAGAAGCTATAGCGGCTGCTAATACAGTAGGAATAGAGTTTGTTAAAGGGATAGAGATATCTTGTATTTGGAATAGCATTACTATTCATGTACTTGGTTATAATTTTGATGTTGATAATACACGCTTACAAGAACTATTAGCTTTTCTAAGAGAGGCGCGGTGGGCAAGAGCAAAGCAGATAGCAGAAAAGTTGCATACAAAGGGAATGGTTAATTTATTAGATAAAGCAATTGGCCAACAACAACAGCAGTTTGCAAGTAATAATGGTCCAGGTCGTCCACATTTTGCTCGAGCAATGGTTGCTGAAGGGTATGTGGATACAACAAAAGAAGCCTTTCAGAAATGGCTAGGAAATGGGAAAATAGGTGATGTTAAACAGCATTGGCCTAGTTTAGAAACGGTTGTAGATATTTTACATAAAAGTGGTGCGTGGGTTAGTTTGGCTCATCCTTGTCAATATAATATGACACGTACTAAACTTAGCCGTTTATTAAGAGAGTTTATTGCCTCAGGTGGCCATGCTATGGAGGTGGTAAACGGTTTCCAGCCAGCAGAACAGGTAGGTAAACTAGCTAATTTAGTAAGAGATTTTGGATTATTAGCCAGTGCTGGTAGTGATTTTCATTATCCTAATTCATGGGGTGAGCTTGGTCTATATCGGTCAATGCCAGAAGATTTACCCCCACTTTGGAAAAAGTTAGGTGTATTACACTAATTATTTATTAAGAGGACTCTCATGAGCCAATTTTTTCAGATTCATGTAGAAAACCCACAATCTCGTTTAATTAAACAGGCAGCTAGTATCATTGAAGAGGGTGGTGTTGTGATTTACCCCACAGATACTACTTATGCATTAGCTTGTTGCATTGGTAATAAAGCAGGTATTGATCGTATTCGACAAATTCGTCAATTGGATGAAAAACATAATTTTACTTTAATTTGTCGTGATCTTTCTGACTTAGGTGTTTATGCGAAGGTTAATACAAGTGCTTTTCGCTTGTTAAAAACTTATACGCCAGGACCTTATACGTTTATTTTAGAGGCGACACGTGAAGTACCTAGAATGCTAATGCATCCAAAACGTCGCACAATAGGTTTAAGAGTACCTAATTTTCCTATTACTCAAGCGTTATTAGCAGAAGTTACTAAACCATTGTTGACCACTAGTTTAATTATGCCAGGAGAATCACAACCCATGACAGATCCTTATGAGATTAGAGATTTGTTAGAAAACCGTGTGGATCTTATTATTGATGGTGGTATGGGGAATTTAGAGGTTTCTACGGTAATTAGCTTAGTAGATGATACACCAGAGGTTATTCGGGAAGGATTAGGCGATCCTAAGCCATTTCAATAATTATGACGATAGTTAATACCTCTATTCCTACTAACCCTCAATTACCACTAGCCTTAGTTTATGGTGAAGCGGTTATTGAGGTTCCACAGGATTTATATATTCCACCAGATGCGCTTGAGGTTATTTTAGAAGCCTTTGAAGGGCCATTGGATTTATTGCTTTACTTAATTCGTAAGCAAAATATAGATATTTTAGATATCCCTGTGGCAGAAATTACCCGTCAATACATGACATATGTGGAGCTAATGAAGTCTGCACGACTAGAACTA
>JBEBWU010000259.1:0-4487 GCA_040391985.1 Entomomonas sp.
GATATGAAGAGCTACCATGCTGGACTCTATGCGCTTTGGGGCACCGAAGACGATCTCTATATCGACGCCATCGCCAAAGTATCGCATATCAGGAACCAGTTTAAGACCTCGGACAGTCAGGGCATGGCGGTTAAAGGAGATGGTTCGAGCAACGCCTATACTTTCGGCCTGGAAATGGGCAAACGGTTTTACTTTGCCGAAAAGCGGGAGGGTTTTTACATTGAACCGCAGGTGCAGGGGGTGTATACGTATCAAAACAAAATGTCCTTTTCTTCTGACAACGGCCTGCGCACGAAGATGAGCGCATATGATTCCGTACTGCTTCGCGCTGGCGGGTTGATGGGCTATAACTTCAAGGAAAGCCCGTTCCCGCTGAATGCCTATCTCAAGGCTGGCTATGTGAGAGAGTTCACGGCCGATGTGGACGTGCATTACAACAAAGTGTTCGACAATAATTACAACTACAAGGGAGAATGGCTGGACCTGGGGCTGGGGGTAACGGGGGAGATCGCGAACCGCCATTCCCTCTATGTGGACCTAGACTATGCAAGTGGCAGCCGTTTTGACAAGAGGCAGGTAAACGTTGGGTATCGCTTCGTTTTTTAGAGCAATGTTCCCTGAACAGTCGCCATGCATTGCGTTGTTCTTTGCCAAGGGCGCGGTAGGTGTCGAGTGTTATACGTGCGTACACGCTTCTGCCGCAACAAGAAAAGAAGGTAAAGATGCCTTTATAGTTTTTATTTAACTTTATAGAACAGTAATCTTGTGAAAGTAAAAAGTAGCCGTTGGAGGGTAGTGCAGGGTTCAAATTTATGAGTGATTGATTAAGAGTTAATTTTTTGAGTAAGCTTCAATTAATAGTTTTTTAAGTATTTTTATAAAAATTGGAAAGTCTTATTTTTTATTATTTCTTCAATTGACTTTTAAGACTCTTATTCTCTAAATTTACTTTAGTAATAATGAAAATGGCATACTTTTACAATAATTGACATGATTTTTGGGTTTCACTGCTACAGTATAAGTTAATAGATTAATATAATTAAATAACTTGTTTTGGTTTATTTCCAGTAATCTCCTAATACTTGGTATAGATTATGTTTAGGATAGTTTGGTATTGTTGGTCAGTAATGGCTATTTTAGTTCCTGTTCGACTGGCATTAGGTAATAAACGATGTGTAATAAATAGTTTTAGTATTGAGTAAAAATAATGGTGTCAGAATCTAGCGATCTGGCTGAGGACTTAATAATCAAGGACTGATTCGGTGTTGTTTAACGGCGTCACTTTCTAGCTTTGCGCTTTGAAAGTGACGCCTTTGTACTATGTTTGTATAGGTAGTTCAGTGTTGTCTATAAGTTAGTCTGAACAGGTGTTAACAGTAGGATGGGGACTAAGTTTTGGCAAAGTCCCTTGGTTTGCTTTTTTAGTTCTATTTGGCTTTACGGATATAGTTAGAAGTATTGAGTTGATGGTCTATCAACTTGGTATATATGGTTCGTTGTAGTTGAAAAGGTATCAGTATTTCTGCTTTGTTTAAAACAGTTTATGAAATTAATTATAACAATAGCTAGTTGGCTATTCGTTATTATTTGTAGTATTACCTATGGTATGTCATAAGGCTAAATATTAGTAAGATACTTCCTACTGTATGGGTAACAGTGATATGCGAGGCGGAAGTTTGGCTCATCAGGGATGATTCATTCAAATAGGTGTATTTGAATCGAGAGTTTAAGAACCTTCTCTCTGGCATGTGTACTCATTGAGTACGGTATGTGGTTTTATTATTAGGTAGGTGTGGTTAAAAAGCAAGCGGTATTTTTTAGTATGTTGTTTATTTACAGTCGGTTACATCTGATTTTTGGACGTTATTAGTCATTATCGGATTTCTTTGGATAAGTATTTTTTAATTTAATTTTTTTGTTTTATATTTAATTAAATTTTATTCAGTTTAATTTAATTTGATCTTCTCTGATTTAGCTTATGTTGATTTATTGTAGTTGGGTATTTCCCTTGAATAATGTCACAGTAATCTGTGACGTTATTTAGGGGATGGTTTGTTAGTTTATGCTTGTGCTTTCTGTTTTTAAAAGAGGAAATGCCAATTTTTCAACCATACTTTAAAAACGTTTTTCTCTAAAGATATTTCTGTCTTTAGGTCTTTTTTTAATTAATAATGAACACATGAAAGTACTACTTTGATCTTATTTCCTTTCACTCAGCACCTCAACTAATTTCCAACTGTCTTCGACAAACAAATAATTAATTATTTTCTGATTCTCTACAGTAAAATAAGCCATGAAAAAACTATCGAATACTTGATTGGTTGCTAACATTTCAGATGATAAATAACCCACTGCAACAGCATTCTTTCCTTCTACAAGAAGTTTATCTAGTCTAAATTCACGAGGTTTAGTGTATTTTTCTAATAAAGAAAAAAAATCTTGAACTTGTTTTTTACCTTTTCTTTCTCCTAGCCAAGGAGCCAATATCTTATTCCCTGGTAAATTCCAAGTAATATCCTCTGATATCATTTGTATGACACTGTCCACATCTCTTTTAGATGTATATTCATAAAATTCGGTAACGATATTACTTGTTTCTTTTTCTATCATATTTATATCTCTATCATTTAAAGTTGTTTGATTATATCCACACTATTGCCAGCAAATATTAATTTTAGGTTGTTAATATTGTGAGATAAGGTTTGTTACTTTGAGTTCATCACTAAAGACCTTGTATTAGCTAAAGAATTTTAATGATAAACTATGACATATATGTAAAAGTCAAGAGGTATCCGATGAACTCAGCCAAAATTGCCAAACTAACTCAAATTAGTACGCGCATGTTGCGACATTATGAGCATATAGGCTTGGTATCGCCTGATCGCAGCGTTAATAATTATCGTAATTATTCCTCACACGATGTAGAAAAAATCCTCAAAATTAAAACACTCAATGAGGCAGGGATACCATTAAAATCCATACATAAATTAATACCTTGCTTTGATTTACAACGTGAAAAGTTTAATGTATGTCCAACAGTGATCGAGCATTTGGAACAGCAAAAAAACGAGATAAAAAGCAAAATATCAAAATTACAACAATGCTATTTAATATTGGAAAAGTGGGCTACTGCTGCGAAAACATAATGGTTATTTACTGGTTGCTGTATTTATTATGATACGTCCCAGTCTAACGCTACAGTAATTTGTGACGTTAGGCTGGGGACGGTTTGTTAGTTTATGTTCGTACTTTCTAGTTTGGGGTTGTAGTTTGTTTGGCTTTGTTGTTGCCATTCATCAATTCTATTTGCCCATTGTTGCATCATTTGTCTTCTTTGTTCGATGTATTGTGCATGGTTGTAGGTAGCTCTGATTTGGTCTTTGTCACTATGGGATAGTTGGGCTTCTATCCATTGTTTGGGGTAGTCGAGTTGGTTTGGTATTTAATTATGGCTGGGGTATTTTGTTGGTATCCTTTTCTGCCTGTACGGGGGGCTATGCCGCGAGCCATTCTTGGGCTTGTTGACGTAGTGAACGGGCTTTTTTGAGGTCTACGCTTGGGTAGGTACCAAAGGAGATACGTTTTTGAATGCCATCCCAGTAGAAGTGGTAGAGCCAGTTTTTGGTGCCATTGGATTTTATGTTGATGTAGAGCCCTAAGCCATCTTTTATGGTGTAGAGTTTAGTGGTTGGTTTGGCGCGACGTATTATAAGGTCTGTTAGTTGGGTCATGGGGTATTCCTCATAATTTAAATAGTAAAGTTGAAAATATATAAACTAATCAATTAGTTGTCATTTCTGATGGGGAATAAGGTACTATGGGTAATAGCTAGTTTGTTTACAAGATATTTGTTTTTTTCATTAGGAATAAACAAATAGTCATGCGATAACAGGCTTAAATAGGCTATTACGAATAGTTGGGTGGACTTATTGAATGATACCGATGGACTTGTCGGTGGACTTAAATGTACTAGATTTAAGTAGAATTCAACAGAACACTTAGGAACAAGATACTTGATTTTATTAAGTTATTTCAATTAGTTAAGGAGTTTATAGGATGTCCTTGGATGAAGAATTGGAGCGGAAAACGAGAGCCACATTCAGCTTGTAACACTTTGATTTTACTCATATTAAATTTCATATAAGTTCATAAAAGTACCATTTCTGGTGCCACCTATAGTAGTGCAATGAGAATGCTTTGTCAAACACGGCTTTGCGCGAATTTTCTCATGTTTTCATTTATGCTTTATTTTAATTTTAGCCATATGTAATTTTTTATTTAGAGACTAAAAAGACAGCTTTTCTTTTCTATTATTTATTTTCTCCTTTTCATTTTTGAATTCAAATTCAACTCTTCTAATTTATGTTTCGCTATAGCTCAATCTAATAAATATAGTTATATTCAATATTCACTGTTTGTACGGATAATAAATTTTCTCTTATATTTTATAAAACACATAAAATAATCTGAATTAAATCAAATACATT
>JBEBWU010000260.1:0-4487 GCA_040391985.1 Entomomonas sp.
TAGACCCTACTTTTGTAATTGGTGGCCGTTTAAACGCAGCAGGTACTAACGCTAAATTAGGAGGTGGACAATACCTTATTGCAGAAGCTGACGAAAGTGATGCTAGTTTCTTGCATTTACAGCCAATGGTAGCAGTGGTCACTAATATTGAAGCTGATCATATGGCTACTTATGATGGTGATTTTAATAAATTAAAGAAAACTTTTATTAGTTTTTTACATAATTTGCCATTCTATGGTTTAGCAGTGATGTGTATTGATGATCCTGTAGTAAGAGAGATTATCCCTCAAATCAGTCGTCCAATTATGACTTACGGTTTTAGTGAGGATGCAGATATACGTGCTGTTGATGTTTATCAAGAAGAGTTGCGTACTTATTTTACTATTTTAAGAAAAGGTTATGAGCCATTAAAAGCTGTTGTGAATTTACCAGGCAAACATAATGTATTGAATTCATTAGCTACTTTAGCTATTGCATCAGATGATGGTATTAATGATAGAACTATCTTAGCAGGTATTAGTAAATTTGAAGGTGTTGGTAGACGTTTTCAAGTGTATGGTGAGTTGCCTGTTGATGGTGGAACTGTGATGGTAGTAGATGATTATGGACATCATCCTACTGAGGTGGCAGCGGTTATTCAGGCTGTACGTGATGGTTGGCCAGAGCGTCGATTAGTTATGTTATATCAACCTCATCGTTATACCCGTACTCGTGATCTGTATGAGGATTTTGTACAGGTACTATCGGGTGTGAACTTATTGTTGCTTATGGAAGTTTATCCTGCAGGCGAGGATCCTATTCCTGGTGCAGATAGCCGTCAATTATGTGGCAGTATTCGTCAGCGTGGCGTATTGGATCCAATTTATGTAGAGCGTGATACTGATATTGTGGATGTAGTTAAACCTATTTTAAGACCAGGTGATATCTTGCTTTGCCAAGGAGCGGGTGATATTGGCAGCATAGCGAGCCAAATTATGAAAAATGCAAAATCTTTTATCAGTAAACCAGTTAAACCTTTGCAAAAAGGGAAAAAGAAAAATGAAAAAATATAATCCTATTGATTTTGGCAGAGTAGCTGTATTTTTCGGTGGTGAAAGCGCTGAAAGGGAAGTTTCTTTAAACTCTGGGAAAATGGTATTACAAGCCTTATTAGATGCAGGTGTTGATGCATTTGCTGCTGATACAAAAGGTGACTGGTTAGCTAAATTTTTGTTAGAAAAAGTGGATAGAGTCTTCATTGTATTACATGGTCGTGGTGGTGAAGATGGTTGTATTCAAGGCTTATTAGAAACATTGAAAATTCCTTATACAGGGAGTGGTGTATTAGCCTCTGCATTGGCAATGGACAAGTTGAGAACCAAACAAATATGGTCAAGCTTTGGCTTACCTACACCTAAATATGCTGTATTGGCAACAGAAAAAGATTGTCAGCAAGCAGTGCAGTCACTAGGTTTTCCTATGATTATTAAGCCAAGCCATGAAGGTTCTAGTGTAGGCATGGCAAAAGTTAATAATGTTGATGAATTAATAGCCGCATGGCGAAGTGCATTAGTCTATGACACCGAAGTACTAGTTGAAGAGTGGGTTACTGGTGCTGAGTTTACAATAGCAGTAGTGGATAATCAGGTTTTACCACCTATTCGTTTGGCAACGCCTCATACTTTTTATGATTATGATGATAAATATAAAGCGACAGATACCTTGTATCAAAGTCCTTGTGGCTTAGATGAGAAAAAGGAAAAAGAATTACGTGAACTGACACTTAAGGCTTGTCAGTTAATAAATATAGAAGGTTGGGGACGTGTTGATGTGATGCAGGATAAACAAGGTAATTTTTACTTGTTAGAGGTTAACACTGCACCTGGTATGACAGATCACAGTTTAGTTCCTATGGCAGCAAAAGCTATAGGGATGGATTATCAACAGTTGGTATTAACCATATTGGCCACTACTTTGGAGCAAGGAGGTTAAAATGTTAAATATAAGATTAAGACATGGAGAGCCAGTAGCACCATGGAAACAACGTGTTAATCAGCGCGGTGCTAGCCGATCTATGCCTAAAAAAGGGTTAGCGGTTACTTTAAAGTCAATGGCTGATTATTTAAAAATAGCAGGTTATTTATTATTAGCGATTGTGTTTGCGATTGTAGCTTATAACGTTACTAATAAAGTGATAGCTTATGTAAATCAACCTATATCTAAAGTAAGTATTTTAGGTGATTTAGGTTATATCGATCAAAAAGACTTACAAAAAAGTATTGAGCCTTTAGTCAGTACAGGGTTTTTAAATGTTGATTTAGAAGGTTTGCGTAACAAACTTGAAAACACCCCTTGGATTTCTCATGTGGAAATAGAACGTGTTTGGCCTAATGAATTAAAAATTGAGTTAAATGGCCGTCAACCTATTGCTCGTTGGGGTGAGGATGGTCTTTTAAATAATGTGGGTGAACCTTTTGTTGTTAAGGATATCTCTGCTTATAGATCATTGCCTTTGCTAGACGGTCCAGATTATGCACATGCTCAAGTTATGCAGCAATATCAAATTATTAGCCAATTATTGAGACCAATGGAGCTTGCTATTACTTCGTTGACTTTAACAGAGCGGGGTAGCTGGTCATTGACTACCAGTACAGGCCTTGAATTAGTGCTTGGCAGTGGTGATGTTGCAGAAAAAATTAAACGTTTTAGTAAAGCCTATGAGATTAATTTAAAAGCTAAAATGGATAATATTGCAAGGGTTGATATGCGATACAGTAATGGCTTAGCTGTAGCATGGAAAGATCCAAGTAAAGAAATTGATACGAATAATGCTACTAAGATAGTAGCAAGACAATAAAAAACTATTCATAATAAGCCATTTGTTAAATGCAAAATGATTAGTTTAGGTATTTAAGAAATGGCAATATTTGTCATTGTTTTGAGTGAAGTGCCTAGAGGAGAATAGAGAGTCTTATGGCGCAAGAACAAAGTAGCAAAATGATCGTTGGTTTAGATATTGGTACTTCTAAAGTAGTGGCTTTAGTGGGAGAGATTTCACCAGATGGTCAAATAGAAGTAGTAGGTATTGGATCACATCCCTCTCGTGGTTTGAAGAAAGGGGTAGTGGTGAATATTGAATCTACTGTTCAATCTATTCAGTATGCTATTGATGAAGCTCAGCAAATGGCAGGTTGCCAAATATTTTCTGCATATGTTGGTATTGCAGGTAATCATATTCGTAGTTTAAATTCGGATGGTATTGTAGCTATTCGTGAAGGTGAAGTTACCAGAGCTGATATTGAGCGTGTATTAGATTCAGCAAAAGCAGTAGCTATTCCAGCTGACCAAAGAGTATTGCATACATTGCCCCAAGATTATGTGATTGATAATCAAGAGGGTGTACGTGAACCATTAGGCATGTATGGTGTTCGTTTAGAAGCTAAAGTTCATGTGGTTACCTGTGCAGTTAATGCAGCACAGAATATTGAGAAGTGTGTAAGACGCTGTGGTTTAGAAGTAGATGATATTATTTTAGAGCAATTAGCTTCCTCTTATTCTGTGTTAACCGAAGATGAGAAAGAGTTAGGTGTTTGTTTAGTTGATGTGGGTGGAGGTACTTCTGATATTGCTGTTTATACAGAGGGTGCAATACGCCATACATCAGTTATTCCTATTGCAGGTGATCAAATCACTAATGATATTGCAATGGCTTTGCGTACCCCAACTCAATATGCGGAAGAAATAAAGATTCGTTATGCATGTGCACTTGCTAAATTAGCAGGGGCTGGGCAAATGATTAAAGTCCCTAGTGTTGGTGAACGTCCACCTCGTGAACTTTCACGACAAGCATTAGCAGAAGTGGTAGAGCCTCGCTATGAAGAATTATTTAAATTCGTGCAAAAAGAATTACGTCGTAGTGGTTATGAAGATATGATTCCTGCTGGTATTGTGGTAACTGGTGGTACAGCTAAAATGGAAGGGGCTGTGGAACTGGCAGAAGAAATTTTCCATATGCCTGTGAGATTAGGTATCCCTTACAATGTGAAGGGATTAGAAAGTGTGATTCATAATCCTATTTATGCAACAGCAGTTGGTTTATTGATATATGGTGCTCAGCAACAATTAGAAAGTGGTGGTGTTGAGCATAGTAAAGGTAATAGAGAAAGTTTTTCAGTGTTTGGTCGTTTAAAGAAGTGGGTACAGGGTAATTTTTAGTATTATTTTGGCTTATATTGGTAGTTATTCGTTGATTGAAATTAAATTTATCAACATTAATCACAAAAACTTTGATTTTTATACTAAGATAGTACAAGAGAACACTAGATATTCGTGCTATCTAACGTTAGAATAACAAGATATAGACGACAAGGCATGTTGTTTCGGTTTAGGAGAGAGGCAATGTTTGAGATGGTAGAAGCCCAGCTTAATGCGGTAATTAAAGTTATTGGTGTCGGTGGTGGCGGTGGAAACGCTGTGAACCACATGATTCGTAGCAATATTGAAGGTGT
>JBEBWU010000261.1:0-4482 GCA_040391985.1 Entomomonas sp.
GACCACTACAGGCGGTAAAACCCATATTATTAATAATGGCCAAATTAGTTCAGATAATGATTTGGCTATTTTAAGCCAAACTACAGGTGGTGAAACTATTGTAGATAATGGTGGAACCATAGTTGGTTATTCTACTATTCGTGGTAGTGATGTTGTTTTTAATAACCAAGGTGGCACCTTAGATTTACAAAATTTTAGTTCGGGTAGTAAAGCTACTGTAGTTAATACCGTTGGCACAGCAAACGGTATTTTTAATAATGCAGGTACTATCAAATTTAGCGATAGAAATTTAGATGGTACTACAAGCCATGCTGTTTTTGATGTGGCTACATTTAATAATGCAGGCACTATCAACCTAACCAATAAAAACCCATTAGGCGATAATGCGCTAGTAGGGGATACGATAACCATTAATGGTAATTATGTATCCAATGGCGGAAGCTTTTATTTAAATACTTTACTGGATGATGGTTCAAGTAATGGTGGTCAAGGTACTAGTGATTTATTAATCGTGACGGGTGATGTTACAACAGGTACAGGCGCAACAAAGGTGTTTATAACACCTACAGCACCAAGCTTAGGACAATTAACAACAGGTGACGGTATTAAGGTTGTTGAAGTGCAAGGCAGTTCATCAAGTAATGCTTTTGCGTTAGGTAAACCATTAACTTCTGGGGCGTATGAGTATCTATTAAATAAAGGTACGGCTAATGAAAACTGGTATTTAACCAGCTTTTATAATCCGTATGGCGGTGGCTCTGGCGGACAAGTGATGTACAACCCTGCTATTGGTGCTTATTTAGCTAACCAAACAGCCGTGACAGAGATGTTTCAACAATCATTATATGATCGCTTAGTGTCTGCTAATGATTTTGATAATGATGCCTCTAAAAGATTATTTTGGTTAAGGACGAAAATAAGCCATAGTAGCTATCGTAGTGTACATAGTAATTTTAGTAATCGTAACCGTACTTATATGATGCAGATGGGTGGAGATTTAGCCTTATTAAATATTAATGATGGTTATTTACACCTTGGTGTAATGGCTGGTTATGGGGATTTTGAAAATACCACAACATCACGTTTAACAAGAACGAAAGTAGATGGCAAAGTAAAAGGTTATAGTGCAGGTGTTTATGGTACTTGGTTTGAAAACCAAGATACTAACTTAGGGTTGTATATAGATACATGGAGCCAATTAGGTTGGTATCGTAATGAGGCTTCTGGTAAATCACAGGTAGCTACTAAAAGGTATAACAGTAACTTATGGAGTAATTCTGTAGAAGTGGGTTATGGTATTTCATTAGCTAAATCAGATTATGAAGTAATTATGACACCACAGTTACAGCTAACATATAACCTTTATGATGCAGATAATTTAAGAGATAAAAATAATCTGTATGTAACAGCTAATAAGGCAAGTGGTTTAACTTCTCGTTCAGGCGTTAGAATGAGTATGCGTGGTGTTAATCAGAAAGTGTTAGAACCTTTTGTTGAGGTTAACTATATTAATAGTACTGCAAAAAACCAACTTAAATTTAATGGTGATTCACAGCACGATGGTACACCAAGAAGCCGTATAGAAACTAAATTAGGTTTACAGGGTAGTATTAATGATAGTTGGAGTGTTTCAGCTCACATGGGTGGTGAGTGGGGATCAAATAACTTCAAACGTTATACGGGTCAGTTGAGTGTAAATTATCGTTGGTAAGGTTTTAAAAAATATCTAGGTTTGTATGAAATATTTTATAAAAATAAATCATACAAATAGGTATTTCGCTGTACACATTGGATAGTGTATTGGTTACTTAATGGCTTGTTTGTTAAGTAAGATTTTATACCCTGAAAGTATAATTAATAATTCATTTTTTGGTGCTATCATAAAAACTAATGATTAGTATTTCCTTAACTTTGTCTAGCAAAAAGTACTCGTTCTATTCTATTCAATGATAAGTTTTTCATATCTTTTATAAGAAATTTTTATTCAATAAAAGGGTATACAGCATGCACAGCATAATTTGGCCTGAACGCTATTTACCAGGATTGACGGATAATTTTGTATCTAATGAAGTGATTGTGGCAGGGCTTAGTGTAGCGGATGTATGGCCTTTTTTAGTTAATGCAACTAAATGGCCTACTTATTACAGTAACTCTTCAGATATTTATTTTTATGATGGTAAAGGTCCTGAATTAACACAAGGTATGCGTTTTCGTTTTGCTACCTTTGGTTTTCCTATTGAAGCAGAAGTGACTGAGTGCGTATCCCCTATTAAAGGGCAGGCTACACGTTTAGCTTGGCATGGTTGGGCGGAAGGCGATGCCAAAACGCGTTTAGATGTCCATCATGCTTGGTTGTTAGAAGACCTTTCTGAAAATAGAGTGCGTATTCTTACCCAAGAATCACAAATTGGTGAGCCTGCTAAAGAGTTAGCCAATACACGTCCTAACCCTATGATTAATGGTCATCAAGATTGGCTTGATGGATTAATTGCTATTGCTCGTAAAGCACGTGGTTAGTTCTAGTAAACGATTTTTCTAATTATTAATAAGAGGGTGGCAAGCTATGTTAGAGACTATTAAAGTGCTGATTATTGTAACTTCACATGCCATGATGGGTAATACTGGAGAGCCAACAGGACTTTGGCTTGAAGAGTTAACAACACCTTATTATGTGCTATCTGATGCGGGATTGCAGGTAGAGATTGTTTCAATAGAGGGTGGTAAAGTGCCTATTGATCCTAGATCTATCCAAGCAAATGGTAAAAATCCTGCCAGTGTTGAACGTTTCTTAAAAGATAAAGCCGCTATGCAGAAAATAGAATCTTCTAAAAAATTGGATAGTGTTCATGTAGAAGACTACTCTGCGGTGTTTATGCCAGGTGGTCATGGAACCATGTGGGATTTACCACAAAGTAAAGAGTTAGCAGATAAATTAACAGATGCTTGGCAACAGGATATTGTTATTGCCACTGTTTGTCATGGTTCTGCTGGGCTAGTTAATGTTAAAGATAAGAATGGTAAACCTTTAGTTGCAGGCCGTCGTGTCAGTGCTTTTACTAATAGTGAAGAAGAAGCGGCAGGTTTGACCAAGAAAGTACCTTTTTTATTAGAAACACGTATCAGAGAGTTAGGTGCTAACTATGAAAAAGGGCCAGATTTTAAACCTTTTGCAGTTCGTGATGGTAATTTGGTAACAGGGCAAAATCCAGCCTCTTCTGAAAAAGTGGCAGAGCTAATTTTAGAAGCTGTAAAAGAAAATAGAACACGCGTTATTCAATAAACAGTTAAGTTTTAATTTAAAAGACATAATGGGATTTTTTGAGATGTCATTATGTCTTTATTAAATCTCTTTCTAATTGCAAAAATATAAATAATAAAACTACACAATTAGTCTAATTTTGTCTGTAATCAGCATAACTAAGCAATATGGCTATCTATTTCGATTAGGTCGCATGGGTTATAGTAATGAAATAACAAAGAAATATCTGATTCATTATTAGGATCATTATGAAAGAAAATACGTGTATTAGTTTGATAGTTAATGGACAACAATTAAAAGCAGATGAAGGAAGTTCCATTTTAGAAGCAGTTATGCAATCTGGTGAGCCCGTTATAGATAATATAGGCTGTGCTGGACAAGGTGTATGCGGTTCTTGCCGAGTATTGATTAGGCATGAAGGTGAGAAAAAAGTAACCGCTGCTTTAGCCTGCGAAGCTAAAGTAGAAGAAGGTTTACAGGTTAGTTTTTTAGACCATCTACCAATCAGTCGACAGCATGTATATACCACAAATGATTGGGAAGGAAAAACTTGGCATATTCTACAGCGTATTAATGAAGTATTTCCCGAAGCTAAACATTGTAGACATTGTGGTGGTTGCGATAATGCTTGCCCTAAACACCTTGAAGTGCAAAAAGGCGTTAATATGGCAGCAGCAGGTGATTTAAATGCAGCTACTATTTTTAACGAGTGCATTATGTGTAACTTATGCACCATTGCTTGCCCTGAAATGATTTCACCCAATCATTTAGGTACTTATGTAAGGCGTTTAACAACTGCTATGACATTACGCCCAAGTGATTTATTGCATCGTTTACATCAGATTGAATCTGGTGAAATGACGATTGATATTGATGCAGAAATTAACTAGGGGGAATTATGGCAGGCATAGCATACGAACAAGCATTAGCTAATTTAAAGCAAGCAGATTATGCAGCTCCACCTGAGTTGGGAGATAAACAATTATTACTTAAACAATATCATCCTGATTATCAACAGGGAAGTACGATACCTTTAATAGTAGGCGCTAATAAAGGGGATGCTTGTCCTACTGTTTTAGCTAAGTTACTACAAAGTAATGCCCCTATTACCGATGCTAATTTAGCAGGGGCAATAGTGGTTAATACCGAGGTGTTGATTATCGGTGCGGGTGGCGCAGGTTGTGCGGCTGGCCCTCCCGAACGAGCAGGCCGCGTTTGCCGCC
>JBEBWU010000262.1:0-4477 GCA_040391985.1 Entomomonas sp.
AGCAATAAATGAGAAAAAGTTATTAAGTGCTAAGCAACAAAATAATAACTTTAGAAATTTCATAAAATAAAGCCTTAAATAAATAGGGTATTATAAAAATATAATTTATATAGAAAGCTAAATGAGTAAGCTATAATTAGCTATTAAATCCATTATTATTAATAGACTATTGTAACGATTAATGCCTATTTTTAACAGAAAAAAAGTTCTATAAGTAGACTTTTGTCCATTGTAGATTATTACTAATAGCAAGGCTTTAAGAATGGAAAAAACAATTTCGAAAAATAAACTCCTAACAATAGCAGGACTTGGATGGTTATTTGATGCAATGGATGTTGGTCTATTATCTTTTGTGTTAGCAGCTTTAGCAAAAGATTGGCAACTAACAGCAAAAACAATAGCTTGGATAGGCAGTGTTAATTCTATTGGGATGGCGGTTGGCGCATTTCTATTTGGTTTAATGGCAGATCGCTTTGGGCGACGTTTTATTTTTATCTTTACCTTATTATTATTCAGTATAGCCAGTGGTTTAACAGCATTTACTACAGGTCTAACACTATTTCTAATCCTACGATTTTTTATTGGTATGGGGTTAGGGGGAGAGTTACCAGTTGCTTCAACATTAGTTGCTGAAAGCGTTCAACCTCATGAAAGAGGAAGAATAGTTGTTTTATTAGAGAGCTTTTGGGCATTTGGTTGGATTATAGCAGCACTTATCGGTTATTTTGTGATTACCGATTATGGTTGGCGAGTAGCAATGTTATTAAGTGCATTGCCTGCGTTTTATGCCGTGTATTTACGGTTAAATTTACCTGACTCACCTCGCTATACGGCACAAACTGTTAAACCTTCTATTACTCGTAATATTAAAATGATTTGGTCGCCAGAGTATAAAAAAGCCACTTTGATGTTATGGATATTATGGTTTTGCGTAGTTTTTTCTTACTATGGTATGTTTTTGTGGTTACCTTCTGTGGTTATTTTGAAAGGTTTTGATTTAGTAAAAAGCTTTGAATACGTGTTGATTATGACGTTAGCCCAGTTACCAGGCTATTTTACGGCTGCATGGCTTATTGAAAAAGTTGGTCGAAAATTTGTCTTAGTGACTTATCTAGCAGGCACAGCTATTGCTGCTTATTTTTTTGGTATAGCAAATACAGCGATGCAATTGGTCGTAGCAGGAATGTTCTTATCATTCTTCAATTTAGGGGCATGGGGTGCTTTGTATGCCTATACACCCGAACAATATCCAACATTAGCTAGAGCAACGGGTGCAGGAATGGCAGCAGGTATTGGCAGAATAGGGGGAATATTAGGCCCGTTAATGGTGGGCTATATGGTAAGTTACCAGTTTAGCCCAAGTGTTATTTTTAATATATTTTGTTTAGTGATTGTCATAGGTGTTATAGCTGTACTTGTGTTGGGTAAAGAAACTAAACAAACAGAATTAACTTAAATTACTCAAATAAAGCTTCTAATGCTTGTTCTAAACGGGTAACGGCAATTATAGTTAAGCCCTCAGGTGCTGTTTTAGGTGCATTAGCTTTCGGCACAATAGCACGTTTAAAGCCATGTTTGGCCGCTTCTTTCAAACGTTCTTGACCACTAGGAACAGGGCGAATCTCACCTGATAAACCTACTTCACCAAATACCAATAAATCATGGGCTAAAGGTCTGTTACGTAGACTAGAAATAACCGTAGCAAGTAATGCTAAGTCAGCAGCGGTTTCAAGTACTTTTACACCACCTACCACATTAATAAACACATCTTGGTCGTAGGTAGGTACGCCACCATGGCGATGTAATACAGCTAACAACATAGCTAAACGATTTTGATCTAAACCCAGTGTAACACGGCGAGGATTACCTAAATGGCTAGTATCCACTAAGGCCTGTACTTCTACTAACATAGGGCGAGAACCTTCCCATGTAGCCATTACTACACTACCAGGTACCTCTTCTTGAGTTCGACTTAAGAAAATAGCGGAAGGATTAGAGATTTCTCTTAACCCTTTATCTGTCATAGCAAAAACACCTAACTCATTAACAGCACCAAAACGATTCTTTACAGCGCGTAATAACCGTAAACGACCATCAGATTCGCCCTCAAAATAAAGTACCGTATCAACCATATGTTCTAGTACACGAGGGCCAGCTAGGGCGCCCTCTTTAGTTACATGGCCCACTAAGAAAATAGCTGTATTATTTTGTTTTGCATAACGTGTTAATAGTGCAGCGCTTTCTCTTACTTGAGCAACACCTCCAGGTGCTGATTGTAGTTGTTCAGTAAAAATGGTTTGAATGGAATCAATCACCATTACTTTAGGATGTTCTTGTTTAGCAGTACTAATAATGGCTTCAATAGAAGTTTCAGTCATTACCCGAAGTTTATCTTCTGGTAAGCCTAAACGACGAGCACGCATTGCCACTTGTTGTTGTGACTCTTCACCCGTTACATAAAGGGCAGGATGATAGTTAGCTATATTACAGAGGGTTTGTAATAAGATGGTTGATTTCCCAATACCAGGATCACCACCAATTAATACAACCGAACCATCTACTAAACCACCACCTAGTACACGATCAAGTTCAGAAGAATGGGTAGTAAAACGAGGTGTTTCTTCAGTGCTGACTTCAGCTAAGGTCTTTACCTGTGCTGCTTGGCCTGTCCAGCTACGACTAGTGCTCGCCATTGGTGAATTATCAACAACAGTTTCTATAAGGGTATTCCATGCCCCACATTCAGAGCATTGTCCAGACCATTTAGGAAAAGTCGCACCGCACTCAGTACAGCCGTATAAACGTTTAGCTTTAGCCATACAGTCCTCATTCTAAATACGTAAACTATTAAACAAAAGGGTTATTGTAATGGATTATTAACTATAGCATTATAAAAAAGATTAATTTTTAGTTGAGGAAGTGTTTCTATGAGTTTACTGCAAGAATTTAAAAAATTTGCAATGCGCGGTAATGTTATTGATATGGCGGTTGGTATCATCATTGGTGCAGCTTTTGGCAAAATTGTTTCTTCATTTGTTGGCGATATAATTATGCCTCCCCTTGGTATTTTAATTGGAGGGGTAGACTTTTCAGACTTATCAATTACCCTAAAAGAGGCCGTTGATGGGGCTCCAGCAGTAGTATTAGCCTATGGTAAATTTATTCAAACAATAGTGGATTTTACAATTATTGCTTTTGCTATTTTTATGGGTATTAAAGGAATGAATAAATTAACTCATAAAGAAGAAGAGGAAAAAGCAGAAGAGCCAGCTAAACCAACCCAAGAAGAATTATTAGCAGAAATAAGAGATTTATTAAAAGAGCAAAAAGATAAAGTTTAGTATATGAAGCCTATCTTAATGATAGGCTTAGACGTGTTGTCCACCGTTAACATGAATTTCTGCACCATTAATATAGGAAGCACCTGTTGTACAAAGGAAGTAAATAAGTGTAGCTACTTCTTCAGGCTTACCTAAACGGTGTAATGGAATATCATGATCTACAATTTCTTGAGTACCAGGTGAAAGAATAGAAGTATCAATTTCTCCTGGTGCAATAGCATTGACTCTTACTCCATGTGGACCGAAATCATGAGCCATTTCTCGGGTTAATGCAGCTAAAGCAGCTTTAGAGGTTGCATAAGCAACTCCTGCAAAAGGGTGTACACGAGATCCTGCAATAGAAGTAACATTAATGATATTGCCTTTTGCAGCTTTTAATTCATTAAATAATCCTTTTGCTAATAACGCTGTAGAAAATAAATTAACATTAAACACATTAAGCCATGTGCTGTAATCTGTTTCTAAAACACCTAAACGTCCACCATCAACACCTTTAGGAGAAATCCCTGCATTGTTAACAAGAGCATGTAGTTTACCATCAGGTAATTTTTCTTTGATTAATTCTATGGTTTCATCAAAGCTTTCGATATTTTCTAAATCTAAATTAATATGATTTTCTAAGCCCTGCGACCAAGGACAATCATTATTCCAATTATTTCTTGCAGCAGTAATTACATTCCAGCCAGCAGCATTAAAATGTTTTACTGTAGCATGCCCAATGCCTCGGCTAGCACCTGTTAATAGCAGTGTTTTTTTAGTAGTTGTTTCAGCCATAGTTAGGTATCCAATTAAATGTTATTAATTATCATTAATAACTATTGTTAATAAGTCAAGAGATGTTTAACTATAAGTGTCTTAATATGCGATAATAGTAATGTTTTTTTAAATGATAAAGTGTCATTATGGCGCTGATTAACTAAACGTGATTAGTTAAAGAATAGAAAGAGTTTAATAATATGGTAGCGGTCCCTCACCCGTATGTACGCTTTCATAACGTTCAAAAAACGTATGATGGTGAACAACTGGTAGTAAAAAATCTTAATTTAGAGATAGAAAAGGGAGAGTTTCTAACTTTACTTGGGCCTTCTGGTTCAGGTAAAACAACATGTTTAATGTTGTTGGCAGGGTTTGAAATG
>JBEBWU010000263.1:0-4464 GCA_040391985.1 Entomomonas sp.
ATTTCACCAGGTAATAATTCATTAGGAACTTTAACAGTAGGTGATATTGTTTTTAACAGTGGTTCAACTTATATTGCACAAGCTAATCCTGATAATAATAATGATTTAATTAAAGTGACTGCAACAGGTACTAGCGGCACAGGAACAGCGACCATAAACGGTGGTAATGTCGCTGTAAAAGCTGGTATGGGAGTTTGGCAGGCAAATACGCTATATACTATTTTAGAAGCAGATAATAATTTAACAAACAGTGACAGATTTGATGGTGTTACTATCGATTTGGCATTTTTAGATGCAGAGTTAGACTATAGTATTTTAAATCAAGTTAATTTAATTTTGACTCGCAATAGTAAAGGTTTTGCAGATATAGCGATTACTCGCAATCAAAAGCAAACAGCAACAGGAATAGCTAGTTTACCTTCTACGCATCCTATCGTTACTGAATTATTGTCTATGAATACTGTTGGAGCAATTAATGCTTATGATAATTTAAGTGGTGAAATTCATGCGAGTGTTCAAGCTGCATTGTTAAATGATCGCTATGTACGAGATGCTATTAGTGAGCATTTACTGGATCGTTTTGCGACCAAAGGATCTGGTTTATGGATAGCTACATGGGGAGCAACAGAGAATCTACGTAGTGATAATAATGCGGCTAAGCTAAGCAATAATGTGTTTGGAATGATGGTTGGTACTGATAAAGATTTAAATGAAACTACTAAAGTAGGTTTAGCGTTAGGTTATCAACACAATAATATTGATTTGAACAAAGGGCGTCGTAGTAATGCTGAAATAGATAGTTATCATCTTGCAGCTTATTTAGGAAAAGAATTTGATTATGGTATTAGTTTAAGAGCAGGATTAGATTATGCGTACTTAAATATTCGTACAGATCGTCGTGTTGAAGTTGGTAGTATTAAAGAAAAAAATCAAGATAGTTATCATGGTCATCTAGTACAAGGTTTTATTGAGTTAAGTAAAAATATTAATGTCGCTGATCAGCTACAAGTTGAGCCTTATATGAATCTAGCACATGTTTATGTAACTACTCATATTAATGAAGGTAGTAATGTTACGGCGTTAAAAGGCAGTGGTGAAAATCAAGTTACTTTTTCTACAACAGGCTTTAGAGCTAAATTTAAAGCAACAGATAAAGTGAAATTAGTTTTAGGTACAGGTTGGCAACATTCCTATGGTAACCTTAAAGCAGATACTGATCTTAAATTAAAAGGTAGCGATTATTTTAATATTAATGGTGCACCTATTACGAGAGACGCTGTTATTGCTGAATTAGGTGCTGAATATAACTTAACACTAAATACAACCATAGGTGTTAATTATCAGGGACAATTTGGTAATAAAGTGGAAAATAATGCAATAAAAGCAGGTATAAATTATAGGTTTTAATGGCTAGCTATCAAAAAAGGGATTAACTTTTTATGAGTTAATCCCTTTTTTATTTAATAGTATTGTAGGGCTTATTCTACAGTAACACTTTTTGCAAGGTTGCGAGGTTGGTCTACATCGGTTCCTTTTAAGATAGCAACATAATAAGAAAGGAGCTGTAGAGGAATAGTATAAAGAATAGGTGATAATACATCATGAATATGAGGCATATTCACCACATGAGTAAATTGATCTTCTTTTATGTCTATGGTTTCATCTGCAAATACAAACAGCTCGCCACCTCTAGCACGTACTTCTTGTAAATTGGATTTAAGTTTTTCTACTAATTCATTATTAGGTGCAACAGTAATTACAGGCATATCTGCATCTACTAATGCCAATGGCCCATGTTTTAATTCACCTGCAGGATAGGATTCAGCATGAATATAGGAGATTTCTTTTAACTTTAAGGCCCCCTCCATTGCTACAGGATATTGAGCACCTCTACCTAAGAAAAGAGCATGGTGTTTTTCTGAAAAACATTCAGCGATTTTTTCAATGGTCTTATTGGTAGCTAACGCTTCATCGATACGGCTAGGCAAACGTCTTAACTCTTTTACTAATGTTTCTTCTAATTCTGGCTTAAGTGTTTTACGTACTTTTCCTAAGGCGATTGTTAGTAGTAATAAAGCAGTTAGTTGAGTTGTAAAGGCTTTAGTTGAGGCGACACCAATTTCTGGCCCTGCTTTAGTGAGTAAAGTTAAACCTGATTCTCTAACAAGAGAGCTAGTAGGATTATTACAAATAGTTAAGCTATCTAAATAGTTACCTGTAGGATAGGTTTCAGCAAAAGCATTACGTAAAGCAGCTAAAGTATCTGCTGTTTCACCTGATTGGGAAATAGTGATGAACAATGTGTCTGGTTGTACAGCAACACGGCGATAACGAAATTCACTCGCTACTTCCACTTGGCAAGGAATACCAACTAATGCTTCTAACCAATAACGAGCAACCAAGCCAGCATGGTAGCTTGTACCACAAGCAACGATTTGAATATTTTTAACTTGAGTAAAAAGTTGTTCAGCATTAGGTCCAAAGCTTTTTACATCAACCTGATTATCTGTAATTCGACCATTGAGCGTTGTTTGAATAACAGTAGGTTGCTCATAAATTTCTTTCATCATAAAGTGACGAAATTCACCTTTATCTGCCGCTTCGGCATTTTCTTGGGCTGTTATAATTTCACGATGAACTTCTCGTCCTTGTTGATCCCATAATTTGACTGTATCACGGGTAATTTCAGCAATATCGCCTTCTTCTAGGTAAATAAAGCGGTCAGTAACCTGTCTTAATGCTAGTTGGTCAGAGGCTAAAAAGTTCTCTCCAATACCAAGTCCAATAACCAATGGACTACCACTTCGAGCTGCTACAATACGGTCTGGTTGTTGTACACACATAGCTGCTAAACCATAAGCACCATGAAGTTCTTTAACAGTCGATTTGAGTGCAGCAGTAAGATCACCAATTTCAGTTAGTTTATAATGGAGTAGGTGAGCAATAACTTCTGTATCTGTTTGTGAAGTGAACTCATAACCAAGGGTGATAAGGCGTTCTCTTAATAGCTCATGGTTTTCTATAATGCCATTATGTACTATAGCTACTTGATTATGTGAAAAGTGAGGGTGAGCATTTTGTTCAGTAGGTGCGCCATGAGTGGCCCAGCGTGTATGAGCAATTCCCACTTTACCAGTAAAACTAGAATCTTGTTGCAGTGCTTGAGCAAGCTGGTTGACTTTACCTGTGCGACGAATTCTTTGTAGACTTTGTTTGTTATCAATAATAGCTAATCCTGCACTATCATAGCCACGATATTCCAGTCGTTTTAGCCCTTCAATTAAGAGTGCGGTAACATTACGCTCAGCAATAGCACCTACAATTCCACACATATTAAATATCCTCTGATTCTGGCAGCGTAGCACATAGAAGTTGTACACCACATTTAGTGATTTGTTTTTGAATAGTTTTATCTAAACGATCATCAGTGATAAGAATATCGATCTTATCCCATGTTAATTCAATATTTGGTATCTTACGGCCAATTTTATCGGCTTCTAGCATAACGATAACTTGATGAGCATTGTTGGCCATAGCTTGTGATAGTGTTAGTAATTCATGAAAACTGGTTGTTCCATGAGCTAAATCCAAACCATCTGCACCAATAAAAAGTTGATCGAAGTCGTAACATTCCAATACTTGTTCAGCAATTTTTCCTTGGAAAGATTCTGAAATTGGATCCCATGTGCCACCAGGCATTAATAATGTAGGCTCGGGTTCCAGAATCAGTAGTTGATTAGCTACTTTTAATGAATTGGTCATTACTAACAGATTTTTTTTCTCTGCTAGCATAGGAACAAGTGCTGAAGTTGTATTGCCACTATCAATAATAATTCGGCTATTATTTTTGATAAGTTGACTCGCTAGTTGTGCAATAGCTTGTTTATATTGGGAAACTAACAGCTCTGTAGTATGACTAGGTAGACGAACAGCCCCACCATAACGTCTTAATAATTTACCATCATTTTCTAGAACATTAAGGTCTTTTCTAATGGTTACTTCTGAGGTATGAAGTTCGGCTGATAGTTGTTCAACAGACACTTCTCCCATTAAAGTGATTTGTTCAATAATATAATTACGACGTTGTTGGGTGTTTCGTTGTATCATTTATATGTTTCGATTCGAAAGATTTATATTTTATTTATATCATATTTCGAAAGGTAAAATACAATGATTTAATTATTGTTCACCTTAATTTCACATTGTATGCGTTGATTATTTTCTATATTGGTATCCCAATCTAGTTGATAAATAAATGAAAGTGTTTCTGTGCCATCGTTAATAGCTTTGAATTTCCAGATGGTTTCTTGTCGATGCAGGTGATTTTCTGGATCCTCATCTTTTTTCGTGCGATTTTTTTCAAGTTGTAAAATAGCGGCGGCATTGTTTTCAATCTGCCATTTATAACCACTAAAAGCACTGCTAGGTAAGACAACAACAAGTTCTTGGTTCTTTTTTAAGGTC
>JBEBWU010000264.1:0-4417 GCA_040391985.1 Entomomonas sp.
AGCACTTTGTGTCCCTGCAAAATTACCTTCAGGAATTTTCATATTTTGAAAGTTATAGTTACGCCATGAGGCTTCAGTAGTGCAACTAGATAAACCGATATCAAAACGTTTTAACACCCTTTCATCAGCCACAAAACCTGTATCACTCATGTATTTAACAGCTTGGGCTAAGGTTGGGAAAAATGGGTTAGCATCAGCAAAGGTAAGCTTATGCTGTTCTTGGCTATGGGTAAAGTAATAGAAGATACCCTCATTTTCTGCTAAGTGATTGATAAATTGATAGTCGGTTTGGTCGTATTGAGTGCAGTATTCTCGAATAGGATAAGTTTCTTTAAGTTTAAACTCAAATTGGTGCCCTTCGCTCATACCATATTCAGTAAGTATAGTACTGATAATTTCAGGAACTGTTTTATCGCGAAATACGCGTTGGTTTACTCGCTTTTTTAGATGAGTTAAGGTAGGTGTTAAAATAATTTTAAAAGTAGCATAGTGTTGCCCTACTGCTCCGCGCTTAACCGATTGTATTACACCATTAATTCCTTCTGATTTTTCGGGGTTAAAGGCCAGAAAAGCAGGTTTACTAAGTAGTTGAGTAATATCAAAACGGATATGATTACAAACAAGGGTGATTTCAAAAGCATAATCACTGGAAATTGCTTCCAACCCCTCGAAAGATAATACCTGTAGCTTAGCGTTACTCTCTAGTCCCTGAACATCTAAGCTAAAATGCGTACTATTAGCTGAGTCAAACATCCTACTACCCCTTCTATAAAAGCAACTCCTAATTATAATTTATTATAGGATGTTGCAAACTCGAGTATAAATCCATCTATAACAGCTTAATATAGTCTTGCAAAATTTAGCATTATTAGTCTTGTAGAACAAGCAAAAGTTTGTAGAAACAGGTCGTTTTAAGATTAAATTAATATACGTTGAATAAGTAACTTATTACTAACCTATCATTATTATCTTTAGGTGGATTAAAGTGATGGTTTATTTTGCTCGCCCCACTCACAAATAGCTTGCATTAGCGGATACAGTGACCATCCTTTTTCCGATAAACTATATTCTACCTTAGGAGGGATTTGTGGATACTCTTTACGAATAATTAAACCATCTGCTTCTAACTCTTTAAGTTGTACACTTAATGTTTTATGGGATATAGAACCGATCATCCTTTTCAACTCGTTATAGCGAACTGTTTTCACTTCAACTAACCAATACAAAATAACCATTTTCCATTTGCCAGAAATAATCGATAAGGTATAACCAAAAGGTGTATCTTGCAAAGATTGGATAGATTTAAGATCTTTTATACTCATAATTACACTTTCCTTTAGGTAAGTATATGTCAAAAAGGTGCATACTTGTTTATATACCTATACATTGTACAATAAAAATATAACAACGTGAGGACGCCAATATGATGAAGAAATGTAAAATTGAGGTATTAAAAACTACCTTTGATGAAGAGTTAGCAAAAGAATATGGCTGTAAGGGATTAGGTAAATGTCCTATGCATAATGTAGGTGATACTTATTTAGCTGATTTTGCTAAGCCTCAAGGGTTATGTGATGAAGCATGGAAAGCAATGTACCAATATGTGTTTGCACTTTCTCATGGCAGTGATATTTTCTATTATGGTGATTGGATTGATAAACCAGGCGTTGCTATTTGTAGTTGTAATGATGGTTTACGACCTGTTATTTTTAAAATTATTGCCACTGATCAGGTATCTCAACCAAACTCTTAATTGTTATCCAGCTAGTAAGTAGTTAACCACTACTTACTAGCCAATAGCTTTAGGCTTTTAATAACTGCCTTAATACATAATGAAGAATACCGCCAGCTTTAAAATATTCCACTTCATTTAAAGTATCAATACGACAAATTAAAGACGCTTGTGCTGTAGTACCATCAGTACGTTTAATATGTAATGTTAAAGGCATACGTGGTTTTAACTCTTTGCCTTCCAAACCGCTAATAGTTAATAGTTCATCACCTATTAAGTTAAGTGTTTTACGATTTTGACCTTCTTCAAATTGTAACGGCAATACACCCATACCCACTAGGTTAGAACGATGAATACGTTCATAACTTTCTGCAATCACTGCTTTAACTCCTAGTAAGTTAGTGCCTTTAGCCGCCCAGTCACGGGATGAACCACTACCATACTCTTTACCTGCAATCACAATTAAGGGTACTTTTTCTAATTTATAACGCATTGCTGCATCATAAATAGGTTGCTTTGCTCCATCAGGGTAATGAATAGTTAAACCACCCTCTTCCCCCCCTAACATTTCATTTTTAATACGAATATTAGCAAAGGTACCACGCATCATCACTTCATGGTTACCACGACGTGAGCCATAAGAGTTAAAGTCTTTAGGTTCAATACCTAACCCTTTTAAATACAAACCTGCAGGGCTTGTTGCCTTAATATTACCTGCTGGGGAAATATGGTCAGTCGTAATAGAATCCCCAAATACAGCTAATACGCGTGCATCTTTGATATTTTCGATATTAGGTAAATCACCTTTAATATGATCAAAGAAAGGTGGCTCTTGAATATAGCTTGAAGAAGTTTGCCACTCATAAGTATGGGATTCTGGTACTTTGATGGCTTGCCATGTTTGGTCACCAGCAAATACTTCTGCATATTCTTTATCAAACAAACTACTCGAAACTTGTTTAACTGCCTCTGCTATTTCTTGTTGAGAGGGCCAAATATCTTTTAAATAAACGGGCTTACCTTGTTTATCTTCACCTAGGGAATCTTTGGTTAAATCTATATTGATATTACCAGCTAAAGCATAAGCAACTACTAAAGGTGGCGAAGCCAACCAGTTAGTTTTTACTAAAGGATGAATACGTCCTTCAAAGTTTCTATTACCAGATAATACAGCAGCAACCGTTAAATCACTTTTAGTAATGGCTTCTTCAATAGGTTCTAATAAAGGCCCTGAGTTACCAATACAGGTAGTACAACCATAGCCGACTAAGTTAAAACCTAGAGCATCTAAATAAGGCGTTAAACCTGCTGCTTTATAATAATCGGTTACTACTTTAGAGCCAGGCGCTAAAGAACTTTTTACCCAAGGTTTACGTTGTAAGCCTTTTTCTACTGCTTTTTTAGCCAATAACCCTGCTGCCATCATTACACTAGGATTAGAGGTATTAGTACAAGAGGTAATAGCTGCTATAACAATAGCCCCCGTTGTTAATTGTTCTTTTTTACCTTCCACCTCATAATCAATAACATCTGCTTTGTTCACTGTTGCATTATCAGAAGCTATTTTTTGTGGTTGAGCTTTTATAAAATCATTAAATGCATGGGCAACATTTGATAAACCAACACGATCTTGTGGACGTTTTGGCCCTGCTAAACTCGCTTCTACATCTCCCATATCTAGCAATAATGTATCTGTAAATTTAGGCTCATGACCTGCTTCACGCCATAGACCTTGAGCTTTACAGTAAGCCTCTACTAATTTAATAGAATCTGCTGGTCGACCTGTTAGTTTTAAATAATCAATAGTAACTTCATCTACAGGGAAGAAACCACAAGTAGCACCATACTCAGGCGCCATATTACCAATGGTGGCACGATCTGCTAAGGGTAAATAGGCTAAGCCATCACCATAGAATTCTACAAACTTGCCTACTACACCTTTTTGGCGAAGCATTTGGGTAATAGTTAATACCAAATCAGTGGCTGTAATTCCTTCTCTTAATTTACCTACTAATTTAAATCCAATCACATCGGGAATTAACATAGATAATGGTTGGCCTAACATTGCTGCTTCAGCTTCAATACCACCAACACCCCAACCTAACACACCCAGCCCATTAATCATTGTGGTATGAGAGTCAGTACCCACTAGCGTATCTGGATAGGCAAAGGTTTTACCTTCTTGTTCTTGAGTCCATACACTACGCCCCAAATACTCTAAATTTACTTGGTGACAAATACCTGTACCTGGTGGCACAACTCTGAAATTATTGAAAGCCTTTTGTCCCCAACGTAAGAAACTATAACGCTCACCATTGCGCTCCATTTCTATCTTAACATTCTCTTGAAAGGCTTCTGGTGAAGCATACTTATCCACCATTACTGAATGGTCAATCACTAAATCAACAGGGCAAAGTGGATTAATTTTTTTAGGGTCACCGCCAGCATCAGCAATAGCAGAACGCATAGCAGCTAAATCTACTACGGCTGGAACACCAGTAAAATCTTGCATTAAAACACGGGCAGGATGAAATTGAATTTCATGATCAGAATGACTATCTTTTAACCAACCAGCTAATGCCTTAACATCATCATTGGTAACTGTACTACCATCTTCCCATCTCAGTAAGTTTTCTAATAAAACTTTCATCGACATAGGTAATTTACTAATATCTCCCAACTGTT
>JBEBWU010000265.1:0-4411 GCA_040391985.1 Entomomonas sp.
TTTAATGTTTTAGCTACCTCAGAACCCAACACCACATCAAATATATCTTCAAAAGCCCTACCTCCAGCAAATTGTAATTGCTGCTTGTGACCAAACTGATAATGTTTAAAATAATTTAAGTCAGTTCCTAATACACGATACCCCTTATGAGAATCGCCAAGAGAAAGGGGGATTGTCCATGCTACACGAGGATCTTGGCTAATATTTTGATAACTAGACCAATGAATATTATTGGTTGCATTACCAATTCTAAACACAGAATAAAGCAACAAATTTACTGAACCAGAACGAGCTCCTACAATTAAATCTGTACCAGCAATAGTACTAGCAAAACTAGTTTTAGCCTCTGTTCTTACACGTTCTACAGCTAATAATAAACAGACAGATAAAGCGATTGCCATAATAGTAAGCAGAGCTGTAAACAATCGATTACGTAAACTAACAAAAGCAAGGCGAAATAAATACATATTAGACAGTATCCTTACTTTGACTTGTTTGGTTAAGGTCAGATAGAGAAAGGCAACGATCAAATAGTGGAGTTAAAGTTTGATCATGACTAACAAATAACAAACTACTACCTGTTTTATCACACTCATTAAACAACAGCTTAATAAAACTTTCCCTCGTATCAGTATCTAAAGCAGAGGTAGGTTCGTCTGCAATAATCAATTCAGGTGAACCAATTAGTGCTCTTGCAGCAGCTACACGTTGTTGCTGTCCTATCGATAACTGATCGGCACGTCGTAAAAAAAGTGTTTTATCTAAGCCTAAATCAGTTAATAAAGACTTAGCTGCTTGTTGAATACTACCAAAGTGTTCATTGGCATATTGAGTTCTACGTTTAGAAAAATGACAGGGGAGTAATACATTTTCTTCAACAGATAAAAAGGGCAATAGATTAAATTGTTGAAAAATGTAGCCAATATGTTCAACACGAAATTGGTCTCTAGCACCAGAGGAAAGAGTAGCTAAATCTTGACCTAATAATTGAATAATTCCTTTATTAGGTTTCAAAACACCACTCAGTAAACTTAATAAGGTTGTTTTACCACTACCAGAAGGGCCTTTTAAAAACAGCTTTTCGTTATAACCTAGTGTGAATTCAACAATATTTAATAAATTAGCTTGTTTGGGCCAAGCAAATTGCAAGTTTTTAAGTTCAATTAAATTAGCCATTATTTAAGTTTAAATATTGGCTTAGCAGGTGTTAAGTCTATTCCTTTTTGCCCACTATCACCAATATATTGAATGGTTAATGTATGGGTATTAGGAAAATGTTTAAAGAAATAACTTAAATCGAATTGGTTGAGTTCTGTAATATTGGTACAAGTAAGCGTGTAATTAGCTTCTATATCAAGATGAGTAGGTTTTTGAGCAATATCATTATTTGTGGTCTGATTAATAAAAATAGGACTAATAATCTCTTTATTGATAAGGCTACATTTTGCAGCTGTAGAGATGGCAAATAATGTTAATGGATTATTAAGCTGTAGTTGTGCCTCAGAGGCTAATGTTTTATCACTTTCTGTTGTGGGAATATGTTCAAATCCTACTAAATTAATAGCGGCAGTATCTAATCCTATTTCTAATGAGTCATCACTAATAGCTATATTTAACTGTACTCGACCATGTTCATGGGCAGTTAAAATACCCTTATAATCATCATGAGAAGTTGCAGCCATTGCACTATACATTACTAAAGAACAGCAAAGAGAGCCTATTAATAAAGAACAACGCATATTATTTGCCTAGGATCGATAAAAATTTGTTATGTTATATTATAACTATAAATAAAAATAATGTTATAAGAAAAAGCTATTAATAAATAATTTATTATTCCAAATAAAAGGATAAATATACAAATTTCTTATTGATCTTAAATAAATTAAAGAATAAAGTTCGCATCCCGAACGCCCATGCTGGAAACGATCCATCCGGCTCAAGTACTGACGACGAGAGATAGCAGTTTTAATACTATATATTTCGGCGACATGCCTTGGGAAGTAGGCGATCCAAAGTGGGGATACTGATTAGGCGTTCATCCAGTAAAAATGCTTAATAATAAATTTGGAGTAACCCACAATGACCATGACTACTATTAAAGTAGAAGACTACTATGCGCCTGAAACTTTTAAACGCATTAAAGAATGTGCTGAACAGCATGATACCCCATTCGTTGTAATTGATACCAAGACCATTGCAAATGCATATGATCAGCTAGTGAATAACTTTCCCTTTGCTAAAATCTACTATGCAGTAAAAGCTAACCCAGCAGTAGAGATTACTCGTTTACTAAACGATAAAGGTTCACATTTTGATATTGCCTCTATCTATGAACTAGATAAGGTGCTAGCACAAGGAGTGTCACCTGAAAAAGTAAGCTATGGTAATACCATTAAAAAGAGCAAAGATATTCGTTACTTCTATGAAAAAGGGGTACGTTTATTTGCTACTGATTCAGAGTCTGATTTACGCAATATTGCCAAAGCTGCACCCGGTTCAAAAATTTATGTACGTATTTTAAGTGAAGGTTCAAGTTCTGCTGATTGGCCACTTTCCCGCAAATTTGGTTGCCAAAGTGATATGGCAATGGATTTATTAATTTTAGCTAAGCAACTAGGTTTAGTACCTTATGGAGTGTCTTTCCATGTAGGTTCGCAACAACGCGAAATTGACGTATGGGATGGAGCTATTGCTAAAGTTAAGGTCATTTTTCAACGTCTTAAAGAAGAAGATGGTATTGAACTAAAAATGATTAATATGGGCGGTGGCTTTCCTGCTAACTACTTACAAAAAACTAATGAATTAGAAATGTATGCCAAAGAAATCTTACGTTTTTTACAAGAAGATTTTGGTGAAGAGTTACCAGAAATCATCCTAGAACCAGGCCGCTCACTAGTAGCTAATGCAGGAGTGTTGGTGAGTGAAGTAGTAATGGTTTCACGCAAATCCAGAACCGCTGTAGAACGTTGGGTATTTACTGATGTGGGTAAGTTCTCAGGCCTAATCGAAACCATGGACGAAGCCATTAAATACCCTGTCTATACCGAAAAGAAAGGCGAACTAGAAGAAGTAATTATTGCAGGCCCTACCTGTGATAGCGCTGATATTATGTACGAAAACTACAAATACGGCTTACCCCTAAACCTCTCCGCAGGCGACAGACTCTATTGGCTATCAACTGGCGCTTATACCACAAGCTATAGCGCTATTGAGTTTAATGGCTTTCCTCCATTGAAGAGCTATTTTGTTTAGTTAAAAGATTGAGGATTAGTTTTAATCTAATCCTCAAGTAATATCATTTTAATGAAGTTCTTTATTAAAAATTATTTCCATACCTGAAAATGGTTCTTTATCTATTCGTGAAAGAGGCTTTTTTAGATACTCATCATAATTTATAAGATTTATTATTGACGGAGTTTTTATAACATCGCTTTGATTTTTGAATATGGAATAATGTTCTTTTAATTCAGCATCTTCTGGCATATTATCGAATGTTCCAAAATCATATATAAATGATACAGAGAATAATTGTAAATTCTGAGTTATTTGATCTGTATATGGTAAGGGAATAATCATAGAAATTTTCATTTTTAATGAAAAAGTTAAGTCTGAGAAGTCTTGTGAATCGTTGATATCAACTTTTAAAGGTATGTCTAATTCATAAAAAGATTTTTCTGTTTTTTTTGAAGTTACTAAATCTATTTTAATTTCTTTGTCATTATTTAATATGTTTTTATTAGTACAAAATAAGGTGATAGTTGTATTGTAAGTATGTAGAGGAAATTCAATTCTTGATAAAATGTTTGTTACAAACCAATAATTTCTATAATCTTTTTTTGTTCTTTTGTTTAACAATGGAACAACGGATTGTACTTTGTTTAAGTCCACATTAGGAGTAATAATTACTCTATGTAAAGCTTCTAAAGCATCTTGTAATGAGTTAAATGTCCATTTATCTCTCTTTTTGCCATATTTACAATGTTCTAACCAAATCTGTAAATCAGTTCTATGTTTAGCCATTGCTATTTTTTTAGCAATATATGCGGATACTGCAAGTATAACTCCTACAACTGGGAAAGATGCTCCTCCAACCTCAATAATACCTAAAACTACAGAGGCACCAGCAAGCTGAGCGTTTATTCTTAGCCAAATTAATTCCTCGTTTGTTGTTGCGCTATTCAATGAATAAATAGCATCAGCAAAGTAATAACAAGATATAATTAAATTTATTTTAGCTGCTGTTTGAGTAAGTTTTTTTATCATTTCAGTATTTGTTTTTAGTGTTTTTATTCTACTATTACTTAATTTAGATAATGTACTATTATTTTTTAAATAAGTAATATTTCTCTGCTCTAAAAGAGATATATGTAAATTGAGACCCGAATATACTATAGAAGCCATACATGAG
>JBEBWU010000266.1:0-4369 GCA_040391985.1 Entomomonas sp.
TTGTTTTTTATTTATTAGTATTAATTTTGCAACTATTTAGATATATGCTTATTAGGGAATAATTAATTATGCAAATTCCAAATAACTCAGAACTGTTTATGTCGGTATTAATGACGCCAGATATGGCAAATTTTACAGGCAATGTTCATGGGGGTACCTTACTAAAATTATTGGATGAAGTAGCCTATGCCTGTGCTAGCCGTTATGCTGGTGTTTATGCTGTAACCCTATCGGTGGATCAAGTAATGTTTCGTGCTCCTATCCATGTAGGCGAGTTAGTGCACTTTCTTGCTTCGGTAAACTATACTGGCAATACCTCTATGGAGATAGGTATAAAAGTTGTTACAGAAAATATTAAACAAAAAAGTGTACGTCATACCAATAGTTGTTTTTTTACTATGGTTGCTATGGGTGATGATGGAAAGCCTTGTAAAGTTCCGCCATTAACCCCCTCCACAAAAGATGGCATTAGACGTTTCCATCAAGCTAAGAAAAGACGGGAAATTCGGCAAAACCTTGAACAACAATACGAAAATATGAAAAAAGAGTACTCGTCGTAATATAATGAAAAAAAAATAAATATTATTCTATAGCATTTAACTATAGAATCTTGTTATAAAATAAGTTAATTTTATAACTTCACACAATATACTAATAACTCTATTCATTTACTCTGGTGAAGTAGTTCTTACTAACTCACTAGTTGTTTTTTATTATAAAAGGGAGAATTTATGGAAACACCGTTAATAGCCACCATTTCTGTCGGTTTCGTTCTAGCTCTTATTCTAGGAGCTATCGCACATCGTTTAAGAGTATCTCCCCTAGTGGGCTATCTTATTGCTGGCATCTGTGTCGGTCCTTACACACCATTCTTTGTGGCTGATGGCCACCTCTCCCACGAAATTTCAGAAATTGGTGTAATTCTGCTGATGTTTGGTGTTGGTCTACATTTTTCCCTTAAAGACCTTATGTCAGTTAAAAATATTGCTATTCCTGGAGCCATTGCACAAATTACACTGGCTACATTAATGGGTATGGGATTAGCTTGGTTAATTGGTTGGAATTTTGGAACAGGTCTAATATTCGGCTTAGCACTTTCTGTTGCCAGTACCGTGGTATTGTTAAGAGCGTTAGAGTCAAGACAGCTCATTGATAGCCGTCGCGGTAAAATCGCTGTAGGTTGGTTAATTGTAGAAGACCTTGTAATGGTACTAGCCCTTGTATTATTACCTGCCCTTTCTGGCGTATTAGGTGGTTCTGCTGGTGATGTAACCACTGATGCGGCCCATAGTAAAGATTTAGCTGATGCAGCCATTACCGCTGTAGCAGATACAGCCCCTGCACAAATGGGGATTATGATGCAGCTATTAATTACCTTAGGTAAAGTGGCCGCATTTATTGCCTTAATGATTATTGTTGGTAGAAAAGTAATTCCTTGGGTATTAGAGCGCGTAGCAGGTATGGGTTCCCGTGAATTATTTACCTTATCTGTACTCGCTATTGCTATGGGCATTGCTTTTGGTTCTGCTGAACTATTTGGTGTTTCATTTGCATTAGGGGCATTCTTTGCTGGTATGGTTTTAAATGAGTCAGAGCTGAGCCATAAAGCAGCTGAAGATTCTTTACCTTTCCGTGATGCCTTTGCGGTATTGTTCTTTGTATCAGTAGGCATGTTATTTGACCCTAAAGTGTTGGTTGAACAACCTATTATGGTACTAGCCACTTTACTAATTATTGTTATTGGTAAATCTATTGCTGCTTTCGTAATTGTTAAAGCGTTTGGTAAACCGACTCATACTGCCCTTACTATCTCTGCTAGTTTGGCGCAAATTGGTGAATTCTCCTTTATCCTTGCTGGCTTAGGAATGACTTATCATATCCTCCCTAAAGAAGGCTACGACCTAGTGTTAGCAGGCGCTATTTTATCTATTTTGATTAACCCAATATTATTTGTATTATTAGATCGCTTCTATGCTACCGCAGACAAGAAAGAGGCTGTTGCAACTCCTGTTGAAACAACAGATGTAGCGGCTACTGTGACCACTGATCAAACTCCAGAATCAGCACCACAAGTGGCAATAGAGGAAGAAGAAAGCGATGATATTCAGCCTATAACAGAAACTCAACATGCCATTATTGTTGGCTATGGTCGTGTTGGTGTACTAACTAGCCAATATTTACATGAGAAAGGGGTACCTTTTGTTATTATTGAAGATGCTCATATACGTGTAGATGCGGCAAGAGAACTTGGCTATACAGTAGTTGAAGGTAATGCTGCAAACATCAATATATTGCAACGCGCTAATATAGAACAAGCACAATGGTTATTAATCGCTATTCCTAATGGTTTTGAAGCGGGTCAAATTGTTGAGCATGCAAGAACCTGTAACGCGATGATAGATATTATGGCACGTGCTCAAACTGAAGCTGAACAAACTCACTTAGAAGAACATGGTTCTGATTTTGTGGTTATTGGTGAGCGAGAAATTGCTCGTCTAATGGAATCACGTTTACTTAAATCAGTATCAGATCAACAAGTCAGTATCTAACATCATCGAAGCAAAGGGTTAAATAAATAATAGCCCTTTGCTCTACAACATACTTTTTAATATTAAAAAACTAACATTCTAATTACAGAATTTAGTAGAATTAGCCAGTTTATCACTTCCATTAAGGAAAACCTTTTAGATGTTACGTCGTTTATATGAGTGGACTATGCGGCTTGCTGAGCATCCTCGCTCAGAATGGGCATTAGCTGGGGTTAGTTTTGCAGAAAGTTCATTCTTCCCTATTCCACCTGATGTAATCTTAGCGCCAATGATTATGGCCAATCGTAAAAAAACGTGGCGCTATTTCTTTATTTGTACAATTAGCTCGGCGGTTGGTGGTATTTTCGGCTATTTAATTGGTATGTTCCTTATGGATACTGTAGGCCAATGGATTATCAACCTCTATGGTTTACAAGATAGCTTTGAAACGGCCAAAGAAAACTTTAATGAGCTTGGTTGGCTAATGGTGCTATTAGGTGGAGGTTTTACCCCCCTACCTTATAAAGTAATTACTATTTTAAGTGGTATTACTCAGTTAAACTTCTTAGTGTTTGTGTTGGTTGGTACCTTTGCTCGTGGTACACGCTTTTTAATTACTTGTAGCGTACTTTACTGGCTAGGCCCTAAAGCTAAACAAATGATTGAGAAAAGATTAGGACTTGCCTTTACCGCACTTGTTCTTATTATTGCTGGCGGTTTATATTTAGCAAAATACGCCTTTCATTAGGGATACCTATATGCTATCACCTCTTGAACTAACCATTATCATTATTGTTGCTATTGGTTTATTGTGGTGGTGGCGTATTCATGGGCAAAGGGACTATGCATTACGCTGCATTAAACAACATTGTGAAAAACTTAACCTAACTCTACTTGATGGTTATGTTGCTTTAAAAGCCATCACATTTAAACGTGATGGCTATGGTAAACTTAGATTCGCTAGAGTCTATAGCTTTGAGTTTACGGTGACGGGTGAACAACGTTACACAGGCACTATTACTCTATTTGGTTATCATGTGGGTAATATAGAACTACCACCCTATCCTTTTAATCCTCAACAAACTGAGGAGACACAAGGCAGTATCGTTGAAAATAGACCACACCCTACGATATTAACCCTAGATGATTATAAAAAGCGTAAAAATACCCATGAGCAAGATTAACTTCAACTATTTAGTTTTACTATTCTCTGCTAGCTTGCTAACTGCTTGTACTTTACCCCCTATTCCACAACCTACTGCTGATACGGCTATTGTAGAAATGTATGCCCAGCCTAGTAGAAGCCTTATGGCTGATACATTAGATCGTAATAGAGTAAATGATGGTCGTTATTTTCAAGTCCCAGCAGGAAAACATCGCTTAGCTGTTCGTTTTCAATATGATACTTCAGAAGTTACAGGTTTTTTCAGAAACAGCGGTAATATTACTTGTTTAATGAGTTTTAACTATGAGTTTGAGGCAGGTACTACTTATCTTTTAGAAGCGCGTCCTATGGTAACAGGAGCACAATTACTTATTACTAAAGGTGATAATACCAAGCTGTTTGATTTTTCTGAAGTTGATGTTAGGTGTGGGCCTTATTAAATCTCCCTGTTAAAACTAAAAAACCGTCAAACTATGACGGTTTTTTTTATAGCTGTAAGCTTTTACTTTTCTACCATTGGCACTTTAACATTACAAATAATCTCTAATTTCTGATTAGCTGTAGAAACTGTTAAATTATCATTTTGTGGAATACTGGCAAGTGCTCCTTGATCTGCTGATGTTAAGGGTTTACTTGCTGTGATTTGGTGGTAACTACCATTTTGATCTTTCAATTT
>JBEBWU010000267.1:0-4352 GCA_040391985.1 Entomomonas sp.
GTTTATAAACACGCCATTTCTACTGTTGTTCCTAGTCGCCCTGTTCGTATGCCTACAGGTGAAGAGATGGGTATTACAGAAGAACCTACTAGCTTTTAATGGAAGTTTATATTGCTGTTTGAACGTCCAGGTGGCGGTGAAAAGGCTATTCTTATCCATTTGCATACCCAAGAAATGGATGAAAGAGAAGACCCTCAAGAGTTTCAAGAGCTTGCACATTCAGCTGGCGCTGAATGTGTAGCTTTTATTGAGATTAGTCGTTACCAACCCTCTGCTAAGTTTTTAATAGGTTCTGGCAAAGTTGAAGAGCTACATGCTCAAGTTAAGGCTTTGCAAGCTGAGCTTGTTATTATTAACCATACCCTTACCCCCAGTCAGGAACGTAATTTAGAACGCGCGTTAGAATGTCGTGTTATTGATCGTACAGGTCTTATTCTTGATATCTTTGCACAACGTGCAAGAACCCATGAAGGTAAATTACAGGTTGAACTAGCACAGCTAGATCATATGAGCACACGTCTAGTTAGAGGCTGGACCCATCTTGAAAGACAAAAAGGTGGTATTGGTTTACGTGGGCCAGGTGAAACGCAATTAGAAACGGATAGACGTCTATTAAGAATTCGTGTTAAACAATTAAAACAAAAACAAGAGAAAGTTCGTAATCAACGAGAGCAAGCTCGTCGTGGTAGACAGCGTGCAGAAGTTCCCCTTATCTCTTTAGTTGGTTATACCAATGCGGGTAAATCTACATTATTTAATGCCTTAACAAACTCTTTAGTACTAGCAGCAGATCAATTATTCGCAACCCTTGACCCTACACTGCGTCGCTTAGAATTACCAGATAAAGGCCGTGTTGTTTTTGCTGATACAGTAGGATTTATTCGCCACCTACCCCATAAATTAGTAGAAGCATTTAGAGCTACATTAGAAGAATCATCTAATGCTGATTTACTAATACATGTTATTGACGCTCATGAGCCTGAGCGAATGTTACAAATTGAACAAGTTCTGAAAGTACTACAGGAAATAGGTGCCGATAAGATACTCTTATTAGAAGTCTATAATAAAATAGATTTAATGGATGATGTTGAACCACAAATACAACGTGATGATAACGGCAAACCACAAAGAGTATGGCTATCTGCTCAAAATAATCAGGGACTTGATTTACTTATCAAGGCCATTGATGAGTTACTAAGTGATGATATCTATACAGGCACCTTACGTTTATCGCCATCACTCAGCAAATTAAGAGCTCGTTTTTTTGAAACTAATTCTGTTCAAAAAGAACAAATTGATGAGCAAGGTAATTCACTACTTACTGTTCGTATTAGCCAAATTGACTTAAGTCGTTTACTAACCAAAGAACATCTTAATAAAGATACATTTTTAAAAGAATATACTGTTTAATTTTATAACAAAAAAGCCACTTATCATAAGTGGCTTTTCTATTATAGAACTATTCTATTATAGAACTATTCTATTAGGAATGAAGCTCTTCTGCTGCATACAATGTATTTTCTAGTAAACAAGCTCGCGTCATTGGCCCTACACCACCTGGCACAGGAGTAATCCAACTAGCTCGTTTAGCCGCCTCTTCAAACTCTACATCACCCACTAACTTACCATCAGGCATACGGTTAATACCTACATCAATAACAATAGCTCCTGGCTTAATCCAGTCACCTTTAACAAGTCCTGGTTTACCCACACCAACCACTACTAAATCTGCATTAGCTACATGTGTTGCAAGATCTTTAGTAAAACGATGGGTAATTGTTGTAGTACAACCTGCTAATAATAACTCTAAAGCCATAGGACGACCAACAATATTAGAAGCTCCTACCATGACTGCATTTAATCCATAAAGGTTTTCTTTAGTACTTTCCAGTAGTTTTATAATACCTTTAGGTGTGCAAGGCCTTAATAGAGGATTACGCTGTGCTAATCGACCAATATTAAATGGATGAAAACCATCAACATCTTTATCTGGACGGATTCTTTCCAGTAAAGGTGCCGCATCTAAATGTGCAGGAAGGGGTAATTGCACTAAGATTCCATCAATAGCGGAATCATCATTTAATTTATCAATAAGTGCTAATAGCTCTTGTTGAGTAGTAGACACAGGTAAATCATAAGACTCTGAGATGAATCCTACCTGTTCACAATCTTTACGTTTATGAGAAACATAAACTTCAGAAGCAGGATCGTTACCTACTAAGATAACTGCAAGTCCTGGTATACGTAATCCACGTTGGCGACGATCAGCTACTTTTCTAGCAATATCTTCGCGAATATTAGCAGCAATGGTTTTTCCATCAATTAATTGTGCAGTCATAGTATTATTTATTTAGTCACCAAAATATCTATTTTCTCATAGAGTGATTATTACAATAAAGTCTTTTTATATTTTTACACAAGCTATTCTTCTAACCAAATTTCTGCAATCCATTCCCACAAAGTATCCCATTGTTTTTCAGATAGTTCACCATTTTCCCAAAGTAACACTACACCATCTGGGTCAATACAATAATAACCTGTGGTAATTTCACAGATTGGCAATAAATACCTAGGCAAGCCATAAGACCATGCTGTAGCAGCCATTTCTGGTAAATAGGTGTGAACATGAGGATCAGCTATTGTGGCAGGCTCCAAATGACCATATATAACATCACTTGCAGTCAGCAAATAATGCCTAAAGTCTCTTGGAATAGGTAATAACAACTCCTCTTGTGCTGTAACCAATTGCTCTTCATCTGGTAATTCAAGGGGAGTAGCAACATCTTCTGCTAGCTCTCGTAATCTTTCTAAAACTTCTTCCATCAAAATAAAAACCCTGCTGAATTAATAGTTAGAGTGTGTATTACTCTAACTATTACGTCAACAGGGTTATGTGAACTAATTTTAAAAAATTAGCGACGAGGTGCTACAGGTCTATCATCATTAGAAATAGTTACTTCTACACGACGATTTAAAGCACGATCTGAAGCATTGCTATTGCTTGCTACAGGGAATGCTTTACCATAACCACGAGTGGTAATACGAGCAAATTCAACACCACGATTTGAAAGTTCACGTGCTACTGCATCTGCACGAGCTTGTGATAATTTTAAGTTTAGTGCATCACTACCAGTGCTATCAGTGAAACCTTCAACTAATACTTTACGCTCTTTATTTTGTTTTAAATAAGCAGCTAATTTATCAAGATTAACATAAGCTGATGAAGTTACATCTGCTTTACCAACAGAAAACAGTACATCACCAAAAGTTACTACTTCACCACGTGCTGTTTGCTTAGCGATATCTAATACTTTTGCTTTAACACGTTGGTTTTCTTCTTCTTGGCGTAATGCTACAGTAGCATTAGCTAGATCAACACGACGTTGTAATAAATAAGCAAGCTCACTTACTTTGTCTGTGTTTTCGCCATCACGGAAAGCTTTATCTGCTCTATCTAAAGCAGCACTTGCATCGCTAGTTTCAGCATTAGCCCATTGACTTGCTTTTGGGTTGTTTTGTAATGCAATGAAATCAGCACGAGCTTTTTCTAAATCAGGGTTAGGATTGTTTGAACAAGCAGCTAGTGTTAAACCTACTGCTAAAAGAGATGGAATCAATATATGTTTGCGCATAACCAAAGTTTCCTTTGTAAAAATATTAAATAATGTTCATTTATGTAACTGTAAATTAACTAAGTAGTAAAAACTTAGTTAACATTCGCTGGAGGAATAGCGTTTGTTACAGGTTGAACTGGAGCATCTGTAGGCGTTAAAGCTTTTGGATCTACATATTTCATTTTTTCTACTTGCGCTCTACGCTCTGCTACACGCGCATCCCATTCTGCTCTCTCAGCATATATTTTAGCCGCTTTAAAATCTTTTTCTTCCATTGCAACACGTGCTTTACGGAAATGTTCTTGAGCGGTTTGCATATCAGCTGGAGCAAATTGAGTAGCCCCTGCACCTACTGCGTTATTTACTGCTAATCTTGCTACATCCATCTGAGCTGTTGGAGGATTGCCAGCGCAACCAGCTAATACACCACCAGCTAAAATAACACCGCCTAATGCTAGCTTAGATTTTGAAAAGAGAGTCATATTTTAATACTCCATTACACTTTATTCGTTAATTAAGAAATTTTCTAAAACTGAAACTTTAATATAATTTTTTCAGTTCTATATTAGAACTATTAATTAGTCTAATTGTTCATTATTTTAGACAAGTCCATCACTTTTTCATGAAGAAACAATTAACAAATTGTTAATTTAATGGTGTTTAAAACACTCAGAAATACTCTAAGGCATTGATTTTTATTTATTTTTAACCATCTCTTATTAATACAAAATGTTAATC
>JBEBWU010000268.1:0-4344 GCA_040391985.1 Entomomonas sp.
TAACGCCTGTACTACTGAGGGGAATATGCAGGTCATTACCAATAGTATTCAATAATGGTTGAGCGTAGTAGTTACTAGCTACGCTTACTCCAGTTGCGATTGATAATAGTAGTACAAACCAAGAGGAGAGAGGTTTGGTGGAAGTCATATAAGCATTTCTATTTAAAAATTAGTTGATTGTTTGTAGGAGTAAATGTAAAGGCCATGATTAATAAAATAATGCTTATGATACCCATAAATATCCAAGCTAAGGCAAGTGAACTAAAGTATTGTAATATGATACCAGCAATTAAAGGGAATAAGGCGGCAATTAAATAACCAATACCTTGTACAAAGCCTCCTAACTCATTAGCTTGTTGTGGGGTGTTGATATGATCCATAGTAATAATAAGAGATAATGGAAATAATGCACCAATACCAAGACCTAATAAAATACTTGCTAGTAAATACAGTGAAAGGGGGAAACATAATATAATAAGAAGGCCAATTAACAGGCAGCTTATTGCTATAAATCGTAAAGGACGTCTATCTGTAAAATGGTTAATGATAAGGGATATCATAATGCCTGCTGCAACTTCTGAAAGGGTAACAATGGCTAAGATCGTGCCAGCAGCGATAGCTGACCAACCTAAACTCATGTAGTAAGGTGGTAGCCATGCTAATACCAGAGTATAGCCTCCAGTAGCTAGCCCAAAGAAAATACCTAATAACCAAGCCCTTGGAAAGGTAGATATTGATAATGATTTAATAGTTGTATTTTTAGTTGAAACAGTATGTTGTTGAACAAGTATCCATAAAATAATGGCTGGTATACTGAGTAAAATCCAACTACTTAATACAATATTCCAATGCCAATAGTTCAAAAGCCAAGGTGAGATAATGCTCGCGGCTACTGCCCCAGCCATAATGGCTGTTGTATAAAAAGCAAATATTCTACTGCTTTGTGTTATTAATTGACCTTTGATAAAGGATGGAATAAGTGCTTGTGCCATTGCAATACCGATTCCTATGATAATTGAAGAACTGATCAGAATAATTGTTATATCACCCCATAATCTAAGTACATAGCCGATACAGATCAGAACTAAGCTAGTTGTAATACCATGTTTTTCTCCAAAAATGTAACGTATTTTGCTGGCAAATAATGCACCTAATCCCATTAGTAGTACAGGAAGTGTAGTAAGTAAGCTGATAGTAATGGCACTTAAGTGATTATCTTGTTGAATAACTTTAAGTAAAGGACCTATAGAAGCTAATGCTGGCCTTAAGTTGATGCCAATAAGTACAATAGCTATCAATTGAGTTAGGAATGAAGAAGGCATTTTATTGCTCATATGAGTTTTATCTTGATGTAAAGATAAATTATATTTTATCTCTATGTCAAGATAAAATATAATTACATTATTATTTAAGTAGAGATGATAATTATGGATAGAGCCGCATATGCTGCTAAACAATGGCAGGTTGAACGCCCAGACCTAGATACTAAAGCAATGGTTATATTGGGTCGCTTAGGCGAACTTTCACAGCTTATAATGAGAACATATTTAAACCCATTATTTACTAACTATGGTTTGCAGCCAGGAGAGTTTGATGTATTGGCCACCTTAAGACGTAGTGGTGAGCCCTATGCTTTAACCCCTACTGTACTTTATGATACGGCAATGATATCTTCTGGTAGTATGACCAATCGTATTAATAGGCTAGAAGAGGAGGGATTGGTGAAGCGTTTATCTAACCCTGATGATGGTCGAGGATTTCTAGTTAAATTAACAGACAAAGGTTATACACTGATAGAGTCCATGTTGGAATCCTATGTTGCATGCCAACAGAATATTGTTGGCTGTTTAAACCAGCAGGAACAGAAAAATTTGACATTATTATTAGAAAAATTAATAAAACATCAGTAATAAGTTTTGTTGGTAGATAAAAGTAACAAAAAAGTGGGCGTTAATCAGTTAAAATATTATTATAATCACAAAAAATAGAATGGAGGTTTGGAATGCGGATAACATTAATTTTTACTATGATTTTAGTTACATTGGTGGCTTGTAGCAGTACTTCTCCTGAAAAAAGATATCAAATGGGGCCATGGGATGGTCTGTTTGGAGTCCAAATGGGCATTACTAAGGAACAAATAGAACGTTATTCTCCTTTGGCAGGTCTTGGTAATGATGGACAAACCTTTGCTGGCAATGCATTACCTAATAGCTATGGTTATCAATTTGAATCTATTGTATACACTATTAATTCCATAGAAGGATTATGTGCATTATCTGTTGTTAGCACAAACGATGACGATACTGCTCAAATACGTTATAAAATAGAAGATCTTTATGGTAAACCAACTATTGAACGTCCTAATAAATATGTCACTTGGGATAAAAAGAATATGACACCAGCTGCAGTGATAGTGATTAATTATGCGCCTAATAATAATGTTATTAAGGTTTTTTACCCTAATGCTGACCGCTGTCGATTACTTTAGATAGTAAATTGATTATTAGTCACACTCAATTTTAGATTTTATGCTGCTGTAAAAGCTAAAGAGGTAATTTTTGACTACTAAAACGTTAGTCGTAGGTGCTGGTATCATAGGGTTGTTAACTGCCTATACACTAGCAAAGGAAGGCATAGAAGTTATTTTATTAGAGAGAAATAGTGCTGTAGGAAGAGAGTCTTCATGGGCAGGCGGTGGTATTATCTCGCCCTTATTTCCTTGGCGACAACACTCTGCTATCACTAATTTAGTTAATATTTCTCAAGACAATTATCTAGCGTTTATCACTGAGTTAAAAAGCCTTTCAAATATTGATCCAGAGTATTATATAACAGGATTGTATTGGTTAAATTTGGAAGATGAGCAGCAAGCATTGGACTGGGCTCAGCAATATCAACGACCACTTAATAAAGTAGATATTGTTGAGGTTGAACGGGCTGTTAGTGTTTTAGGAAGTGGTTTTACCTCTGCTATCTATATGGACAGTATAGCTAATATTCGTAATCCTCGATTAATTATAGCATTACATAGTATTTTAGTTAATATGCCTAATGTACATATTCAAGAAAATAGTATGGTTACTGATATTATTCAACAGGGAGGACGCGTTATTGGTGTTCATACAAGCCACCAAGATTATTATGCTGATAATATTGTGATTTGCACAGGGGCATGGACAGGTGACTGGTTACATTCATTGGGTCTTAATATATCCATACAGCCTGTTAAAGGGCAAATGATTTTATTTAAATGTACAGAAGATTTTTTACCCACCATCATATTAGCTAATGGACGTTATGTTATTCCCCGTCGTGATGGACATATTTTAGTAGGAAGTACTATAGAATATGTTGGTTATGATAAAGAACCTACATTAGAAGTACAGGAAAGTCTTCGACAATCCGCCATAGAAATGCTACCAGAGTTGGCAAAAGCACAAGTGATAAAACATTGGTCTGGACTTAGGCCAGCTGCGCCTGAAGGAATTCCTTATATTGGCGAAGTGCCAAATTATTCAGGGCTATGGCTAAACTGCGGGCATTTTCGCAATGGCTTTGTTTTAGCACCTGCGTCATGTCAGCTATTAACAGATTTAATGTTAGATAGACAACCAGTAGTAGATGCTAATCCTTATTTACCAGTAAATAGACTTTAAAATACTAGTTAATAGTGATAATAGATCAACTATTATACAATATGAGTAACATCATATATTTTATAAGCAATAGCAGACAACATAGTAATAGCACCTAACCACATAATAGCTATTCCCCAATTATATTGACGGAAATTAAAGCCAAAACCTAATAAACAACAGGCAGTAATCAGTAAAATAAGCACTATCTCAAAAGTTGTCATTGTTTTATCCTTATTTTTTCGGTAATGGTGTTAATAAATTAGCAGGGGGAATTTTCCCTTCTAATTTTTGACCTAATAAAGCTTCAATATTAGGTAATATAAAAATATCATCCTCTCCTATTAGACTAATGGAGATACCTTTAGTTCCTGCTCGACCAGTACGGCCTATGCGATGCACATAATCGTCAGGGGTTTCTGGTAGATTATAGTTAATAACATGGCTGATACCGTCAATATGAATGCCTCGGCCAGCGACATCCGTAGCGATTAATACAGCAATTTTGCCTGATCGAAATTTTTCTAATGTTTGTACACGTTTATTTTGAGCAACCTCTCCTGATAGAAGGGCAGTACTAATACCTTGGTATTTAAGTTGCTTTTCAATATCTCTCACTTGGTCACGACGATTAGCAAAAACAATCACACGTTGCCAATTATTTTGGTGTATTAGATTATAGAGTAAAGTCAGTTTATCTGTTTCAGAT
>JBEBWU010000269.1:0-4333 GCA_040391985.1 Entomomonas sp.
TAGTAAGGTAAAATTATTAGCAATATATTGAATAAGTTCCACAATAGGTGTGAGCATTTCGCTACTATTACCTTGTTGACGAATATCCCCATTAATAGTTAAACGAATATCAATATCTGTTAGGTTAGGATAATTACTAGCAGGAACAAATGGTGTTAATACACAAGCACCATCAAAACCTTTAGAGATTTCCCAAGGCAAACCTTTTTCTTTAAGTTTTGCCTGTACATCGCGTAGTGTTAAATCTAAGGCTGGTGCAAAACCAGCTATGGCTTCAATTACATCTGTTTTACTAATAGAGCCAGCAAGCTGTTTACCAATAAGTACAGCAATTTCAGCCTCATAATGAACAGCACCATGATGGTGTGGAATAGTAAAACCACCATTACTGCTGACAATGGATGTGGCTGGTTTAATAAATAAAATAGGTTCAGTAGGTATTGGGTTGTTTAATTCTTTTGCATGTTCTGCATAGTTGCGTCCGACACATACCACTTTACCTACTGCAAAATGAATAGTTGTACCATCAATATATTGGTGTTGATAACTCATAGTAAAAACTCAAACCAGAAGTAATTTATTGTTGTTAGCAACTTATTAAACTTTAATAAGTCAGTTTATTCTATAATAGAAAACAACTGTTTAGAATAACAATTATTTTTAATTATAAACCTGTTCACTTTTAACTATCTAAAATAATCTTTATAGGTTTTGTAACCACAATTTCTTGTGGAGTAATATTACAACTGTAAGCTAAAATTTTTACGCCTGCTTGGTGAGCTAGTTGTAGTGCTTTTGCATAGTCTGCATCAATTTCTTTACATGCTCTAACAGCGGAAATATTAGTTAAATTAACACAGTAAAGAAGAGCAGTATCAGTTCCTTGTTTTGCCAATTCTGCTAGCTCTCTAAGGTGCTTACTACCTCTACTGGTTACCGCATCTGGAAAAGCAGCGATATCACTATTATCATAACCGAGCGTTACACTCTTAACTTCTAAATAGGTAGTGGTTTGATTGGGATAATCTAAGCAAAAATCTATACGAGAATTTTCTTGACCATATTTAACTTCACGACGCAGTTGATTAAAGCCAGTTAATTCTTTAATAACATTTTGCTGTAGGGCTTCTTCTACTAACTTATTGGCTAAATGTGTATTAACACAAGCAAGTCTACCTTGTGGTGTTTCAGACAATATCCATGAACCAGCAGATTTACGTTTAGGATCTGTTGAGCGGCTAAACCAAATACGACAACCTTCGCTCATGCAATTAAGCATGGAGCCAGTGTTGGGACAGTGAATAGTTAATATTTCACCTGTTGCGGTTTTAATATCTGCTAAAAAACGTTTATAACGTTTAATTAATATTGCTTCTTCTAAAGGAGGATCAAATTGCATTGTTTAGCCTTGCCAGTTTTGTAGACCACGAGCGATACGGTTAACAGCTTCTTCTAATACAGGCAAACTTTGGGTATAAGCGAAGCGCACATGTTGATTAGAGTGGTAGTTACCAAAATCTAATCCAGGTGTAAAAGCAACATGTTGATTTTCTAAAAAGTAATAACAGAATTTATAGGCATCATCAGTAAAGGCTGAAACATCGGCGTAAAGATAAAATGCACCATCAGGTTTGGTTTTAATTTTAAAACCTAGTTCGGTTAGGGCTGGTAATAAGTAGTCACGACGCTTGGCAAACTCTGCTCGACGAGCTTCTAAAATAGTCTGCGCTTCTGGTTTAAAACAGGCTAACGCAGCATGTTGAGAAACACTGGTAGCACTGATATAAACATTTTGTGCAAATTTCTCTAAGCTATCTACAGCTTCCAGCGGCGCTACTAACCAACCTAAACGCCAGCCTGTCATTCCATAATATTTGGAGAAACTGTTAAGAATATAAGCATTATCATCTACTTCTAAAGCACTAGGTGCTTCTACACCATAGGTTAAACCATGGTAAATTTCATCTGAAATAAAATAACCTTGATGTTGTTGGCAACTTTTGGCAAGTGCGGCTAATTCATCTTTATTTAAAATAGTACCTGTTGGATTAGCAGGTGAGGCAACTAGAATACCTGCTGTGTTACTATCCCAATGTTGGTCAAGTAATGCAGGGGTTAATTGGTAGTTGCTAGTATGATCTGTGGGGATCATTTTTGCATCCGCTTCTACCAACCTTAAAAAGTTTCGATTACAGGGGTAACCAGGATCAGCCATTAATAAGTGCTGACCAGCTTCAACTAATAAACCACTGACTAATAATAGGGCACCTGAGCCGCCAGGGGTAATTAAAATACGTCTGTAGTCTATATCAAGGTTATAACGTGTTTTATAGAGTTTAGCTATTTCTTTACGTAGCTCAGGTAAACCAAGTGCAGGAGTGTATTGTGTATAACCAGCATCAATAGCCGCTTTGGCAGCCTCTAAAATAGGCTCAGCAGTGGTGAAGTCTGGCTCACCAATTTCTAAATGTATTACTTGCTTACCTTCAGCCTGTAATTCATTTGCTCTAGCTAATAGAGCCATGACTTGAAAGGGCTCAATAGATTCACTACGTTTAGTGAAAGTCTTATTCATAAGAGTAAATGCCTTGTTATAACCTTGATTAAATATTATATGATAACAAAATTAAGAAATAATTAAGTCGTACTATTTGTTATATCACTTACTTATTTTTATATAAGAAGCTATTCGCTAAACTTTGTACATTTTACCTTGTAGTATTTTGGGAAATATTATATTGTACGAGTTATTTCAATTGATGATTAATACTAGAATTAATGATATTAAGTTAATGATTTTTGCGCTACAGAACAAAATTTTTTAATTTAATGAGTTAAATGATAGAAAGACTAAAGTAGTACTAGATTAGTTTCTCACTATCTGATAATTTGCGCCGTCAAATTTTATTAAAGCTTATTAACAAAGGTTTAATATCCTTTAAGTTGTTTGTTTTAAAAAGAGGGAAAAGCAGTGGCTAAGGCTAAAAAAACTCCAGAGAAAAAAGGTTCTGAGGAAACTATCGGTCAAGGATTCACACCTTATAAAGAAAAGAAAGGTGAGGAATACATGAGCGAAGCAATGCGTGAACATTTTGCAGAGATTCTTAAAAAATGGCGCGCAGAGCTAGTAGAAGATATGACTCGTACAGTTGAGCATATGCAGGATGATGCTGCTAATTTTCCAGACCCTGCAGATAGAGCAACTCAGGAAGAAGAGTTTAGTTTGGAACTACGCACTCGTGATAGAGAACGTAAATTAATCAAGAAAATTGATGATACATTACAATTGATTGCAGAAAACAATTATGGATGGTGTGATTCTTGTGGTGTTGAGATTGGTATTCGCCGCTTAGAAGCACGTCCAACAGCAACGCTTTGCATTGATTGTAAAACATTAGCAGAGATAAAAGAGAAGCAAACAGGTCTTTAATCTTTTTGTTATCCCTTGTTAGCTATGCCTAAGCCTTATATTGGTCGTTTTGCCCCCACTCCTAGTGGGGGTTTGCATTTAGGATCATTGGTGGCTGCTTTGGCTTCTTACTTAGATGCTAAAGCAGTAAATGGCAAATGGCTTATTCGTATTGAAGATATTGACCCTCCTAGGGAAGTATTAGGTGCTACGGATAATATTCTACGTACCTTAGAAGCTTATGGTTTTGAGTGGGATGGTGAAATTCTTTATCAAAGCAGTCGTTTGGCTGATTATGAGTGGGTAATAGATAAGCTATTTAGTAATGGATTAGCCTATGCTTGTACCTGTTCAAGAAAACAATTAGAAAACTATTCTATTTATCCAAATTTTTGTCGTGATGCATTAAAACCTCGTTTAGATGCTGCTATTAGAATCCGTGTACCAGAGTTAATTTATCAATTTACTGATCGTGTGCAGGGTAAATTCTCTCAGCATTTAGGGCAAGAAGTTGGGGATTTTATTATTAAGCGTCGAGATGGTTTTTTTGCCTATCAGTTAGCGGTAGTATTAGATGATGCTGAGCAGGGGATTACTGATATTGTAAGAGGTGCAGACCTGTTAGACTCAACACCTAGGCAGCTCTACTTGCAAGAGCTACTAGGGTTTTCTATACCAAAGTATTTACATGTTCCAATATTGTTAGATAAAAATGGCCATAAGTTAAGTAAAACACAGTGTTCACCTATTTTATCCATGACAGAAGCTAGTAAGCTATTGCTAACTGCACTGGAAATTTTAGGACAACCTGTAGAAACAAACTTATATCAAGAAACACCACAACATATTTTAAATTATGCCATATCTAATTGGTGTGTTGATTTAATTCCTAAAAAACAAGAAATAACAGTGGTTATATAAAAT
>JBEBWU010000270.1:0-4332 GCA_040391985.1 Entomomonas sp.
AATGCCAACAGTACGAGCATGGTTACGTTATGCAGAAACAGCACGTACTGTTGTTCAAGAAAACTGTGGTTGTTTAAATGAAGACACCCTAGAGGTACTGACTGAAGAAAATGTGGTTTTACAGTTAGAGCATTTGCGTACTCATCCCTCTGTGGCTTCTCGTTTGGCAGGTGGAAATCTATTTATTCATGGCTGGGTATATGATATTGAAACCAGTCAAATTAAAGCCTTTGACGATAGTTTAGGGGAGTTTTTACCACTAGATGGCGATATTATTCCCATGGCAACACCTCGTTCAAGGTTTATTGATAGGGATTAAAATAAAAAAAGCTCTTCATTTGAAGAGCTTTTTTCATGGTATGTGAGTAATGTGCTATTACTTATACTTCGAAAATGATTCGGTATAATGTACCGATTGAAAGCATCGCTAAAGGGAAAGTCCAAATTAAACCAATACCAAATGGAATAGCTGAAATCCCTACGATAATTCCTAAAACAATCATTAATCCAAAAACCTTAAACCAATGTTGAGTAATGATTTTACGAGAAGCTTCCATTGCTTGCCACGCTGAAATACTAGGGTTATCAACAATAATCCAGTTTGTTAGGCTGTATGCAATAGCTAAATAGAGACCAGGAATAAATAATAATATCATACCTACCATTGTTAATAAGCTTGTTAATAAGGTTGCAAGGATTATCACAGTAAAGATAGGAAGAATAGATAAAAAGTCTTCTTTAAGATTTATTTGTTGCCCTCTTAGGCGTTTTAGAGCTAACACAATAAACCCAGCTGCTAATGCATTAAGAGCAATATTAACGAAGAAATTTATTGGACCCACCACTTTAGGAGGTAAAAAACCTAAAATGAAACCAAAAATCACTCCAATAATGAATATCGCTAGTATTGGTAAAAAGAAAGTTAGTTTTACGCCATTAACTTGTTCCCAAGCTTTAGAAATAACGTCACCAATACTAAAATCATAGCCACTGGCTAATGCTTCTTCAATGGTACGTTTTCTGCCTAATTGAACAGATTCAGTGTTGATGCTGTTAGTAGAAGGTGGTTGGTAAGGATTTTGCCCTTGATCCTGCATGATGTTGCTCCGTGATAATAAATACAAAAATTTTGTACTGCTAATTGTATCTAGATATTACATTAAGTAAAGTGAGCAAAGTCACAAATTAAGGTTCAGTTAATATTTTAGACAAATATTATTAAAGTTTAGAGCTTATGAGTTGACTTTTTAATAAAATTAAATAGTTATAAGTTGCATATGTAATAAAGGATAAGGGTTTCCTTGTCCATCTAAAGAGGAGCGACTGACAATTTCAAAACCTTGGTTTTGATAAAATCCTAAAGCTTGAGGATTTTGCTCATTAACATCAAGTTCGTTAACTTGAAAATGTTCAATAGCATGTTTTAATAGTGCTTTACCTAATCCTTGCCCTCTATAAGAAGGATCAATAAATAACATTTCTAATTTGTTATCGTGTATTCCAGCGAAACCAGTAATTTGTTGATTATCGCTGCGGCTACAAAATAATGTGACCATGGGTAAGTAATCATTTAAAACTTGTGGTTTTAATGTTTGTATTGCCTGTTCTGGCAAAAAGTTATGAGTAGCACGAACAGATGCTTCCCATATTGCTAATAAGGTTGTGAATTCAGAAGGTTGAACAGGAGTAATCAACATAAATTATTTCGCAATTTTAATTAGTTTAGCGTAGTAAAAACCATCATGACCATTAATTTGTGGCAATAGTTGGCGCCCACAAGGTTGTTTAATACCAATATTTCCTATATCCAATTCCCTTGCAGTTGAGTGATGAGCAAGGAATTTTTCGATATTTTTGGTATTTTCTTCAGGTAATACAGAGCAAGTAGCGTATACAAGTATGCCACCAACAGCGAGTGTTGGCCAAATAGCGGTTAATAATTCCTGCTGAAGAGTTGCTAAAGGTGTTATATCTTCTTCTTTACGGGTTAATTTAATATCAGGATGACGACGTATAACACCTGTGGCAGAACATGGGGCATCTAATAGGATACGGTCAAAGGGTTTGTTATCCCACCAATTTGCGGTATCACGACCATCTGTTACTTTGAGGGTTGCATGCAAATTTAGACGATGTAGGTTTTCAGTAACACGTTCTAAGCGGTTACTTTCAGCATCAATGGCTACTACTTCTGTTAATTGTGGTTGTAACTCTAAAATATGGCAGGTTTTGCCACCAGGCGCACAACAGGCATCTAATACACGCTGTTGAGGTTTCAATTCAAGTAAATGAGCTGCTAATTGGGCAGCTTCATCTTGCACACTAAGCCAACCTTCTGCAAAGTAGGGTAGTTGGTTGACAGGGCAGGGAGTAAGTAGTTGTATCCCCTCTGTACTATATGAGCAGGGAGCTGCTTTAAGACTGGCTTCGTTTAATAGGTTTAAATAGTTTTCTCTTGTGGTATATCTTGTATTCACCCTAAGTGTCATTGGAGGGTGTATATTATTAGCTTCACAGATAGCTTGCCACTCATTGGGCCAATCTTGTTTAAGGCACTTTTGAAGCCAGCGAGGATGAGCTGTAAACTCAACGGGATCTTTAGCTAAGCTAGCAAAAATATCAGTACTTTCTCTTTGGCAATTTCTTAATACAGCATTTACTAGACCTTTTGCCCATAATTTTTTTAGTGTTGTAACACAACTAACAGTTTCGTTAATGGCGGCATGAGCAGGTATTCGCATATAAAGAAGTTGGTAGAGGCCTATATAAAGTAAGGCTTCTATATCTTTATCTGAGTTTTTTAAAGGTTTTTCCAGTAATTTATTAAGCAGTAATTCTAAACGAGGCTGCCAGCGAGCTGTTCCAAGTGTTAATTCCTGAGCTAGTGCTTTATTGGCCTCATCTACCAGCGCTAATTGGATTGGTAAGGTACTAGCAAGTGAGGCTTTATTTTGCAATACAGGTGTTAAAGCTTTGCAGGCAGCCAGTCGAGGATTCATTTACCCAATTCCTGAGCATGATCAAAAAAATCTTTATGGCCATTGTAAACATCCCAAAAGGGAAGAGGTTTGCTATTAGGTAGTTGTAGTTTGGTTAAGCATAATGCTTGTGAGCCACAGGCTACAATTAGTCCTTCTTTAGATATTTCAAGTATTTTGCCAGAGGTACCTTGTGAGTTAACCAGTTTTGCTTCTAGGATTTTTACAGATTGCCCTTGAATTAAGGTATGACAGATAGGCCAAGGATTAAAAGCTCTTACTGTATTCTCTAATTCAACGGCTGATTTTTCCCAATCAATTTGTGCTTCTTCTTTGGTGAGTTTATGAGCATAAGTGGCTAGGTTATCGTTTTGTTGCTCACCTTTAAGTGTGCGATTAGCTAAGCCATCAATAGCTTCTATAATGGCGTTAGAACCTAGTTTAGCTAGTTGGTCGTGTAAACTACCCCCTGTATCTTGTTCGGTAATAGGGGTAGTTACTTTAAGCAACATAGGGCCAGTGTCTAGACCTGCTTCCATCTGCATAACTGTAACACCACTTTCTTTGTCACCTGCTTGGATAGCCCTTTGAATAGGTGCTGCTCCCCTCCAACGAGGTAATAAAGAGGCGTGGCTATTGATACAGCCTAGTTTTGGTATATCCAAGACAGCTTGTGGCAATATAAGTCCATAAGCAACCACTACCATTAAATCAGGTTCTAACTCAGCAAGTTGTTGCTGCGCCTCAATAGTTTTTAGGGTAGAGGGTTGAAATACAGGAATATCATGTTGTTCTGCCAATACTTTGACAGGGCTTGCCATTAATTTCTTACCACGGCCAGCAGGGCGATCAGGTTGTGTATAAACACCAACCAGTTGATATTTATTTTGCTTAATAATATTTTCTAAATGTATAGCTGCAAATTCTGGTGTTCCAGCAAAAATTATTTTAAGAGGTGTGGTCATTAGTCTGAACGTCCTCTTTTGTCAAGCTTATGTTGTTTTTCTAACTTGCTAGCAATACGATTACGTTTTAGTGATGAAATATAGTCTACAAAGAGTTTGCCATTTAGATGATCACATTCATGCTGAATACAAACAGCTAATAGATCTTCACAGATCATTTCAAAAGGTTTTCCATCACGATCTAAGGCATTTACTTTTACCCGTTCAGGTCTTTCTACTTCTTCGTAAAAGCCTGGTACAGAAAGACAACCTTCTTTGTAAGTATGTGGATCTTCTGACAAAATTTCAATTTTTGGATTAATAAATACTAAAGGATGTGTACGATCCTCAGTAATATCGATTACAATAAGACGCTTATGGAAGTTTACTTGTGTTGCAGCTAAACCTAT
>JBEBWU010000271.1:0-4312 GCA_040391985.1 Entomomonas sp.
CTGCTTCTAATGCCATCCAAGCTTGTGCTAAAGGATGTTGAATAGATTGATTTTGACCAATAGGACGCTGAAATACAGTCCGTTCTTTGGCATAGTTTACGGCATGTTGTAAAGCAGCTTGCCCCATACCTACAGCCTCTGCTGCAATTAGAATTCGTTCTGGATTAAGACCATGCAGTAAGTAACTAAATCCTTTACCTTCTTCACCAATTAGATCATCTTTAGCAACAGGTAAGTCATCAATAAATAACATATTAGAGTCAACGCATTTACGTCCCATCTTATCTATTTCTTTAACTTCAACATAATTACGATCTAGTGTGGTATAAAAAAGACTTAACCCGTCTGTTGCTTTCTTTACTTCTTCTTTGGCGGTAGTACGAGCAATAATTAACATCTTATCTGCTTCTTGGGCAGTAGATATCCAAATTTTACGACCATTGATTCGATAACCATTGTCGGTTTTATGAGCAAAGGTTTTTAGATTAGTGGTATCTAAACCAGCATCAGGTTCCGTAATGGCAAAGCAAGCTTTCTCTTTACCTTGTATAAGGGGAGGTAGAAAACGTTGTTTTTGTTCTTCAGTAGCAAAAACTTGCACGGGATTTAAACCAAAAATATTCATATGAACTGCTGATGCACCCGATAGACCAGCACCTGAGGCACTAATTGCTTGCATCATGATAGCGGCTTCGGTAATACCTAAACCAGCACCACCATATTCAGGACTCATAGCAATACCTAACCAACCTTGTTCAGCTAGGACTTTATGTAATTCAAAAGGAAACTCACCATCTTTATCTCTAGCAAGCCAGTAGTCACTATCAAATTGTTCGCAAATTCGTGTGATGGCACTTTGGACTGCTTTCTGGTCATCATTTAATAGAAAATTCACAACGATACCTCTTATTATTTTACTGTTGTAAAAATATTTTTATGTATATAAAAAACAAAGTCAACTGTATTTACTTATGAAAAACATTAATAATCCAAATATTAATGTATAAGACAGTAATATTTAGAGTATTTTATAATGTTGACAAAATATAATTTTCAACTTTTAATATGAAAAAAAATTTATAAATATAAAAAGGTAACAATAAATGCGTAACAAAGTCTATAAAACAGCACTGGATGCAATCAGTGATGTTATTCATGATAATCAATTAATAGCAGTTGGTGGTTTTGGTGCTTGTGGTGTGCCATTTGCTTTAGTCGATGCATTACTAGCAATAGGTGTTAAAGATTTAACGGTTATTTCCAATAATGCAGGGAACGATGGTAAAGGGTTGGGCAAGCTAATTGATAGTCGCCAAATAAAGAAAATGATTTCTTCTTATGTGGGCGAGAATAAAGAATTTGAGCGCCAGTATTTAGAAGGTGAACTAGAGGTTGAGTTTACACCACAAGGTACTCTAGCAGAAAAGTTAAGGGCAGGTGGTTGTGGTATTCCTGCTTTTTATACTCAAACAGGTGTGGGAACGGTAGTTGCAGAAGGTAAAGAAACCAGAGAGTTTGATAGTAAGCAGTATTTATTAGAGCAAGCATTTCATCCCGAAGTATCTTTAGTTAAAGCCTATATAGCGGATAAAGCAGGCAATTTACGTTTTAGAAGAACAGCCTGTAATTTTAATCCTGAAGTGGCAATGGCTGGCAAAATTACTATTGTAGAAGTTGAACATTTAGTTGAGGTTGGTGAGCTTGATCCTGACAATATTCACTTACCAGGCATTGATGTACAGCGTATTTTCCATAATCCTAATGCTCAGCAAGATAAATATATAGAACAACTTACAATAAGAGAAAAGGCTTAATATTATGGCTTGGACAAGAAATGAAATGGCTGCTAAAGCAGCACAAGAATTGACTGACGGTGCTTATGTTAATTTAGGCATAGGTATTCCAACTCTTGTTGCAAACTATGTACCTGAAGGTGTTGAAGTATGGTTGCAAAGTGAAAATGGCTTATTAGGTATAGGTCCTTTTCCTACAGAAGAAGAAATTGATCCTGATTTAATCAATGCGGGTAAACAAACAGTCACCACTATTGCAGGTTCAGCTATCTTCTCATCTTCTACCTCTTTCGGGATGATTCGAGGTGGTAAAGTTGATTTAGCCATTTTGGGAGCAATGCAGGTAAGTGAAAAGGGCGATCTGGCAAACTGGATGATTCCTGGCAAGCGTGCGAAAGGCATGGGCGGTGCGATGGATTTAGTGGTAGGTGTTAATCGCATTGTGGTGATTATGGAACATGTTTCGATAAATAAAAAAGAGGGCAGTACAGAGTTTAAAATAGTACCTGAATGTACTTTTCCTTTAACAGGAGTAGCAGTGGTTGATCGTATTATTACTGATTTAGCAGTATTAGATGTAACGCCAGAAGGGATTAAATTAGTAGAATTAGCACCTAATGTAACAAGAGAAGAGGTGCAACAAAAAACAGCTGTGGAATTACTATAAGACTAGTGTGAAAGGATATTATAAAAAATTATGCCTAATCTTTTGGGACTAGGCATAATAACTTAAAGAAAGTTGATTAGAATTTCATGCGAACACCAACCTCACCATAACCGATATTACTATCGCCTACATTTTTAAGGCTAGTTCTGGCACCCACTTCACCATAGATAGAATATTTATCATCTTTTAAGTTATAAGAGCCACCTACAGCAACACCACCCCATAAACGATCTTGACGATTAGAGAAATCCATACCTGTTACTTCTACTTTGGTACCATCTAAGAATTCGTTATAGATATTAGCAATAGTATAAACTCTTACACGACGCATATCGCCTTGTGAAGATTTAAAGCTAGTATCACGATTTACTGCTAAGCCAACACGGCCTTGTAAACTTTTACTTTTCTTCAAAGATACATGTGCACCTTGAGTATCAGTAAAACTATTAAATTTAGCATCAGAGAAGGTTAGTTGTGCCTGTGGAGTTAGCGACCATACTTTATCTAAATTAACTTGTTTACCACTTTCTACACTAAAGGCATAAGCGAAACCATCATTACCTGTAGTTTGATGTTTAGCATTTAAGGTTTTTGATTTGATATTACCTGTTAACCATGTAGCTTGTGCTTGACCATCTATATAGAAACCTTTTTGGCCATACCAAGTTAAGGTGCCACCAAAACCGTAACCATCAACATCAATAGAGCCTTTACCCACATGAGATTTTACATCTGAGTCAGCTTTACCATAATGACCTGTTAAACCACCCACTAATGTAGAACCATTGTCTGCTTTGTAAAGGGGGATGTCGATACCAGCTTGAAAACGCCAGTAATCTAAATCATATCTAGAATCAGTAGCAGATACATCTGATTTGATAGAACCTTTTGAACCCTCAACACGTGTCCAAATACCAGCTTCTTCAATAAAGGGTTTGGAATTATCAATAAGTTGGTTAGCATCTGCTTCTTCTACTGTGTTAGAAGAAAGGCCATACCAACTACGATTACCTACACGTTGTTGTAGTGTAGACATACGATTAAAGGTAGCTAATACTTGAGGATATACTTCGTAAAGAGGAGTGCTAGGATTTAATACAGGTGTTCCTGATCCACTTCTTAAGGTACGTAAATACCAGTTACCATCATTAGCAGTAGGTGTACCTTGATATAATGAGTATACATAAGCACCACCTACAACAGCTTGCTTACCTTCTGGCGTAGTATAATCACCAATTAAACGAAATTGATTTTTAGGAGAGTTGCCATGAACTTCGATAATTTTAATACCTTGGTTAGTATTGGCACCTAGACCACCTCGATTATTTACTTTGACTCCTGAAGGAGCATAAGCGCCTGCTTGTTCTATACCACCTTCAATAACTAGTTTACTTGTGGCAGAGCGGTCATCACCTAACACAGTATTAATTTCTACTATACTGCCTGAATAACTATTAAAACCATCTTTAATAGTTAGTACACCAGAAGCTTGACCACCAATGCCAGGGGCAACAACACCTGCTGAGCTTACACCACCAGCAACAATACCTGTACCTTCAAGGCGAGCATTTTGTCTTACAATAGTACCATTACCATTATTGATAGTATCTTGACTATGAAGATAACCATTAACTTGTAATGTGCCTGCATTAACATTAGTAGTGCCTATAGCACTACCATTAACAGCACCATTAGCACTGTTATTACCATTGATAATTAATGTACCACCATTAATATTAGTTTCACCTTTGTAAGTGTTATTGCCATCTAGGGCTAATGTACCAGTACCTGTTTTAGTTAAACCACCATTAGCACCTGAAACATTGGTGATATTACTACTAACAGTACCGTT
>JBEBWU010000272.1:0-4292 GCA_040391985.1 Entomomonas sp.
AACTATCTTTGATGTTCCCATTAAAGGCAGTTTCTTAACCCTCTGTTTTGCTATATTCCTGTATTGTGTTGTAGCCACTAGTTATGGCTTGCTTGCCTCAACTATTACTCGTAGCCAAGTAGCTGTTATTTTCTTAACAGTAATATTAACCTTAGTACCTGCTATTCAGTTTGCTGGTGTAATTAACCCTGTATCCTCTTTACAAGGGGGCGGAAGACTTATTGGTGAATACTTCCCCACCACATATATGCTATTAATTACACGTGGGATATTTAATAAAGCACTGACTTTTTCAGATTTATACAGTTCAATCAATATGCTACTGGCCATGATTCCTGTGTTATTGGGCATTAGCATTTTATTACTGAAAAAACAGGAAAGCTGATCTATGCAAAAGTTTACTAACATCTATCGGCTAGGCGTTAAAGAATTATGGGGATTAGCTCGTGACCCTGTGATGCTGATTCTGATTGTGTATTGTTTTACGGCCTCTATTTACACTGCTGCAACGGCTGTACCTGATACCTTAAACTTAGCTTCTGTGGCTGTAGTTGATGAGGATGACTCGCCCCTGTCTAGACAAATTATTAGTGCTTTCTATCCGCCCTTATTTAATAAGCCAGCTAAAATTTCTTTAAAAGAAATGGATCCTGGCATGGATGAAGATAAATATACTTTTGTTATTAATATTCCTCCTAACTTTCAACGAGATGTACTGAAAGGAGATTCACCCAGTATTCAACTTAATGTTGATGCAACGAGAATGAGCCAAGCATTTACAGGTAATGGCTATATCCAACAAATTATTATGGATGAAGTCAATGAGTTCGCTAACCGTTACCGTACGCCTGATGTTTTACCTGTTAATTTAGAGGTACATACTAGCTTTAATCCAAACTTAACTCAGTCATGGTTTAGCTCTGTTACAGAAATCATCAATATGGTTACTACCTTAGCGATTATCCTGACAGGTGCCGCCCTGATGAGAGAACGTGAACACGGCACTATTGAACATCTGCTCGCTATGCCTGTCACTCCTTTTGAAATCATGACCTCAAAAGTTTGGTCAATGGGGTTAGTAGTACTTATCGCTACAGCCTGTTCGTTACTACTTATTGTCGAAGGTGCATTAAAAGTACCTATCACTGGTTCTAAGTGGTTATTTCTATGTGGTGCAGCACTGCACTTATTTGCTACCACTTCGATGGGTATTTTCTTAGCCACCGTTGCTCGTAGCATGGCACAGTTTGGTATGTTATTAATGTTAATTTTACTACCTTTACAAATGCTATCAGGGGGTAGTACACCTCGTGAAAGTATGCCCGAATTTGTGCAGACTATTATGTTAATAGCACCTACCACTCATTTCGTGGAATTAGGTCAGGCTATTTTATACCGTGGTGCTGGTCTTGAAACTGTTTGGAAACCCTTCTTATGGCTAGCTGTATTAGGTTCAGGTTTCTTTGTTTATGCGCTAACTCGTTTTAGAAAAACTATTACTCAAATGACCTAATATATTTCATTAAGATTCATTTCGAATAATCATTATTCGAAATAAAATTATATGTTTTTAAATATCCATTTACATATCGCAATGTAATTACTCAGCCTTATACAATAGTAGTTATTCAACTCCTTAGACACTCATTCCTTAAGCTAGAATTAAAATACTGTTAACAATAAACCCTTTAGATTTATGTTGTTTATACCTTTGTGGCATTGTGAATAAGTACTAATTGCTCAATAAATAGTAAATATACAGTTTAATTTTATTCTCTTGGAGGTAACAACAATGAGCAAGCAAGTAGCCGTATTAATTACTAATGAATTTGAGGATTCAGAATTCACCTCTCCAGCTGAAGCTATTAAAAAAGCTGGCCATAAAATTATTACCATTGAGAAAAAAGCGGGTAATACCATTACAGGTAAACACGATACCAAAGTAAAAATAGATAAATCTATTGATGATGTTAAACCAGAGGAGTTTGATGCGTTATTAATCCCTGGTGGTTTTTCACCTGACTTATTACGTGGCGATGATCGTTTCGTAAACTTTACTAAGCATTTTGCTGGTACTAAAAAACCTATTTTTGCAATCTGTCATGGCCCACAGTTGATGATTAATGCAGGTATTGTTAAAGGTAAAAAAATGACTACCGTAAAACCTGTAGTTATTGATTTAAAAAATGCTGGAGCCGATTTTCAAGATAAATCAGTAGTGGTTGATAACGACACAATTGTCACTAGTCGCACTCCTGATGACTTACCTGATTTCAATCGAGAAATCGTCAGAATTTTAAATAAGTAACTTTATTTAACAAAATCCTCTTAACCATTTTAAGGGGATTTTTTAATTATCCATTAGCCACTGTAGTTACGCTTATCCCCATAAAAAGCTAGTCTAATATAATCTTCTTTTTTGTTATACTTTTGGCGCATGTTCTGCGCCAATGGTTTGACATACTTGTAATGATTACGTTATATTGAAAAAAGAAGTGACTATTGTTTTTACTTCTATGCCTTCAGGGTTTCTGCGTAGAGCTTAATGTGAAGATAGGATGCTTCGTTTTTTGACAATATATTTGTCCTCTCGCCTATAACCTTGTCTGTATTACCACTCTTAGGGGTTTCTATTGCGAAGCCGGGGGATACAGACTTTTTGAATCGCTGGCACTCCTGATGTGATGTTGGAGTTTATCGGTTGTCTTATAGCGCAGCCATTGTTGACATGGTATTGCATCTTACACTGAACAACTCTTAGTAGAGTTGAATATATTAATTATTTTTTCAGTGTTTATGGAGTGTTCCTATTAATTAGCATAAAGGGAGCAACACAATAATATGGCTGAACAAATTGTGCTTGATCACATTTTCAAAGTCTTCGGCTCTGAGCCAAAGAAGGCTATGGAATTAGTCAGAAAAGGTAAAACTAAACAACAAATCCTAGAGCAAACAGGACAATCTATTGGCGTTTTTGATGCAAGCTTTAGCATTGAAAAAGGCGAAATCTTTGTCATTATGGGATTATCAGGTTCGGGAAAATCAACGCTAGTTCGGATGTTAAACCGACTAATCAAACCAACCTCAGGTCGTATTCTAATTGACGGTGAAGATATAGTAACTGTCAGCGATTCTCGATTACGTGAATTACGCCGTAAAGATATCAGTATGGTATTTCAATCCTTTGCACTTATGCCACATATGACTGTGTTAGACAATGCAGCGCTTGGTTTAGAATTTTCTGGTGTAGATAAAGAGGCTCGTTTAAAAGCTGCGAGTGAAGCATTAGAACAAGTGGGTTTAGCAGGTTGGGGAGATAAATATCCTGATGAGCTTTCTGGTGGTATGCAACAACGTGTTGGTTTAGCCCGTGCATTAGCGGCTGATCCTTCCATCTTACTAATGGATGAAGCTTTCTCTGCACTTGATCCGATTATTCGTACAGAAATGCAAACTGAACTTTTGCGTTTACAACAAATTAAACGCCGTACTATTATCTTTATCTCCCATGATTTAGATGAGTCCATGCGTTTAGGTGATCGTATTGCCATCATGAAAGATGGTCAAGTGGTACAAGTAGGCACACCAGAAGAAATACTTCGTGAGCCAGCAGATGATTATGTAAAACGTTTTATTCAAGGCGTTGATGCAACCACTGTATTTAAAGCAGGTGATATTGCTCGAAAAACTCAAGTAGAAATTATTTCTGAATCACCTAACCGTGGTTGTCGAGCAGCTTTACAGATTCTCGAAGATGAAGATCGTGACTACGGTGTAGTGTTAAGTTCAAACCGTAAATATTTAGGCATGGTTTCTACTGATTCGTTACGAGATGCTTTAAAAGGACAAACAACACCTATTGGGCTTGCTAATGCCTTTTTATCTGATGCTATAACACCTGCTAATGTAGCAGAACCTGTCAGTGAGTTATATGGCAGTTTAGCTCAGGCTCCACATGCACTTCCTGTCGTAGATGACAATGGTCGCTATATGGGAGCTATCAGTAAAACAACACTATTACGATTCTTAGATAAAACCACAACCACTACACCTGTAGAACAACCTACAGTGGCGACTGAGAATAATTAATAGATCAATTGCTGATTAAAGCATAAGACATATACACAATAAATTAAGTGTATTTGCAAGATAAAGGTTTAAAACACGATGAATGAGAATGATACGGAAAACAATATCACAACCCAACAAAATACAGAGACCCAAGCTAATGATCCTTGGGCATCGATGAGTAATAGTTCATCCAATGATACTGCAACAACCCCTTCTACAAC
>JBEBWU010000273.1:0-4250 GCA_040391985.1 Entomomonas sp.
GTTATCTACTGTAAAAGCTTGGATAACAGGGCAACGCCGTGATCAAAGTCCTACCCGTAGCCATGTGCCTGTTATGGAGTTAGATACTGCTTTTTCTACAGCAACTAATAAACTCTATAAGTTTAATCCATTAGCTAATATGTCAAGTAAAGAGGTATGGGACTATATTAGAATGATGGAAATACCTTATAATAGCCTACATAGTAAAGGTTTTATCAGTATTGGCTGTGAACCTTGTACACGAGCTGTATTACCTAACCAGCATTGGTGGTGGGAGGAGGCTACACAAAAAGAATGTGGTCTACATGCGGGTAATCTGATTACAAAAGGTTAAAGGACATTGTATGACTACTCCTCTAAATCAGGCAATTATTAACTTTATTTATACTTCCCCCACACCTTTCCATGCTGTAGCTAATATGGTTAGTTTATTAGAAGCAGCAGGTTACCAGCATTTATTCGAGCGTGCTAATTGGGCTATTCGTGAGGGTGGACGGTATTATATAGTGCGTAATGACTCTTCTATTATTGCTTTTAAATTGGGTAAGAATAAATTAGAAGATTCTGGTTTTAGAATGGTAGGTGCTCATACTGATAGCCCTTGTTTACAAGTAAAACCTCAACCAGAATTAAATAAAAGTGGTTGTTGGCAGTTAGGGGTGTCGGTATATGGTGGTGCATTATTAGCACCTTGGTTTGATCGAGACCTTTCTTTGGCAGGGCGTGTTACTTTTACTCATCAAGGACAATTACAAAGCCGTTTAATCAATATTGATCGTCCTATTGCTGTTATTCCTAATTTAGCGATTCATTTAAATCGAGAAGCTAATAAGGGATGGGCAATTAATCAACAAACAGAATTACCAGCAGTGGTTTGTTGTGGTGATGCTGAGAAGCCTTTTGATTTAAGAGAGTTATTAGCTAAACAGTTATTGGCTGAACATGGTTTACAAGAAGTTGAGTTGTTAGATTATGAGCTTAGCTTTTATGATAACCAAAAAGGTAGCATTATAGGTGTTAATGAGGATTTTATTACCAGTGCACGATTAGATAATTTACTTTCTTGTTATGCAGGGTTGGAAGCATTATTACGCTCCAACGAAGACCAAAATTGTTTATTAATCTGTACCGACCATGAAGAGGTAGGTTCTTGCTCCGCTTGTGGAGCAGATGGTCCATTTTTAGAGCAAGTATTGTCTAGATTAATGCCAGATCCTATGGTGCGTAATCGTTGTATTCAAAATTCATTATTGATTTCAGCTGATAATGCTCATGCACAACATCCTAACTATCCTCAAAAACATGATGAACAACATGCTCCTAAAATTAATGGTGGGCCTGTTATAAAAATTAATACTAATCAACGCTATGCAACCAATAGTGAAACAGCAAGTTTCTTTCGCCATTTATGTAATAGTAATGAAATACCTGTACAAACCTTTGTTACGCGTAGCGATATGGGGTGTGGCTCTACAATAGGACCTATTACAGCAGGGAAAATTGGTGTTAAAACAGTAGATATAGGTATTCCTACTTGGGCAATGCATTCCATTAGAGAAACAGCAGGAGCTAAAGATTTATTCTATTTAATTAGAGCATTAAGAGTTTTTTATAAAACAGCGACTTTGATTTAATAGTAGATACGATTTTAAAATCTTAGTTATAACTGAAATATTTCATGTTTTCTAGCATCTATCTCGTAGGGTGATTCAAAATAACCATACTCTACAATAGATGCTAAATAACCTTTAAGAAAAGCAGTCACTGAACCTTCTTGCTCATATTGATAAACATGCCTATATTCATGAGATAAAAGCCTTCTAGACAACAACCCTTTTTTAATTAAAATACCATAACCTAATGTTAGTCCAGCTGTATTTTTCCCTAATAAACCAAGTGTAGTAGCAGCCTCTTGTAAAATAGGGTCAGCAGGTAATGGGAAATTCTCTAATTCTAATAAATGGACTTTTTCTGGTTGAGTAACTCCAACTGTTTTTGCATCAGTTTGTTGTGCTTTATTAAGAGCAATACCATTTTTAATAATGTGTGCTTCAATATCTTCAGCCCATTTAATGGCTTTCGGCAATAGATTAGGTAGTTCAGCTTTTAATAGTTTGATATCCATATTATTTGTTCCATTAAATTATTTAAACCAAGCTAATTTATCCCTTAGTTTTACTACATCACCCACAATAATCAGGGTTGGCGCATGGACTTGTTGGTTAGCAATTTGTTCTGGTAAGGTTGCTAATGTGCCAGTAAATACTCGTTGTGCTTCAGTTGTACCTTGTTCTACTAAGGCAATAGGCGCATCTGGTGATTGACCATGATTAATAAGTTGTTGGCAAATCGTAGTAAGACCAACTAACCCCATATAAAATACAACCGTTTGTTCTTTAGCCACTAACTCTTGCCAAGGTAGATCAATGGTATTGTCTTTTAAGTGGCCTGTTACAAAGCGCACTGACTGTGCATAGTCACGATGAGTAAGGGGAATACCGGCATAGGCGGCACAACCACTTGCAGCAGTAATGCCCGGTACTACTTGAAAAGGTATATTATGATCGGCTAAGGTTTCTATTTCTTCACCTCCACGACCAAAGATAAAGGGATCACCACCTTTTAGGCGAACAACACGTTTGCCTTGTTTAGCAAGGTCTACTAGTAGCTGATTAATATTTTCTTGTGGTACGCTATGGTTGCTACGTTGTTTACCTACATAAATACGATCAGCATCACGACGACATAAGTCTATAATAGTTGGTGAAACTAAACGATCATATAAAACCACATCAGCTTGTTGCATTAAACGTAGTGCACGAAAAGTGAGTAGGTCAGGATCGCCAGGGCCAGCGCCAATTAAATAAACTTCACCTTGAGATGCTTGGTCTTTAGTATTGTCCAATAGTTGTTGTAGTTGCTGTTCAGCTTGTTGCTCTCTACCTGCTAGCACTTGTTCTGCTATAGGACCTTGTAATACCTTTTCCCAAAAAATACGACGTTGTTCAGAATGGCTAAAATGTTGTTTAACTTTCTCTCGAAATTTTTCAGCTAGTTTGGCTAGTTTGGCGTAACTACTTGGTAATAGTGTTTCTAATTTAGCCCGTAATAGACGAGTTAATACAGGAGAACTACCACTGCTAGATACGGCAACAATAATAGGAGAGCGATCAACAATAGCAGGGAAGATAACTGTACTTAATGTTGGGTTATCTACAACATTAACAGGAATATTAACTGCTTGAGCATTTGTAGAAACTTGCTGATTAATGTCTATATCATCAGTAGCTGCTACTACGAGTACATAATCTTTAATATCTGTAGTTTGGTAGTTAGTTAATGCATAACTACCTTTATGCTGTTCAACAAGAGTTATAAGTTCATTATTAATAGTAGGGGCAATAACGTGCAAATTAGCGCTACTAGCTAGCAATAATCTAGCCTTACGTAGGGCTATATTACCACCACCTACTAATAAAACTTTACGTCCTTGTAAATTATGGAAAAGAGGTAAGAAATCCATAAAGATTAATTAATTACCTCAACACTACCCATATAAGGTCTTAATACTTCAGGTACAATAATAGAACCATCTTCTTGTTGGTAGTTTTCTAATACAGCTACTAAAGTACGACCTACCGCTAAACCTGAACCATTAAGGGTATGTACTAATTCTGGTTTATTAGTTTCTGGGTTACGATAACGTGCCAACATACGACGAGCTTGGAAATCACCACAGTTAGAGCATGAAGAAATCTCACGGTATTTATCTTGGCTAGGAACCCATACTTCAATATCATAGGTTTTTACTGCGCCAAACCCCATATCACCAGTACATAAAGTAATAACACGATAAGGTAGTTCTAATAACTGTAATACCTTTTCAGCATTAGCTGTTAACTCTTCCAAGGCTTGCATAGAGGTTGAAGGTTCAACAATACGTACCATTTCTACTTTATCAAACTGATGTTGGCGAATCATGCCTCGGGTATCTTTACCTGATGCGCCTGCTTCACTACGGAAACAAGGAGAGTGTGCTACTAATTTAATAGGTAGTTGTTTAGCATCTAAAATTTCCCCTGCCACTAAATTAGTTAAAGGAACTTCTGCAGTAGGAATCATATATAGGTCAGCTGTGTCTTCACGAGGTAATTTAAATAAATCTTCTTCAAATTTAGGTAATTGACCTGTACCTTGTAAAGCAGTTGCTTGTACTAAATAAGGCGTATAAGCTTCTTCATAACCATGTT
>JBEBWU010000274.1:0-4224 GCA_040391985.1 Entomomonas sp.
ACCATGAATAATTTAACCCCCTCTCCTATATACATTGAAACCAATAATTTTGTATTACGGACTTTAGTGGAGAGTGATGTAAATGACCGTTTCTTAACTTGGCTTAATAGCCAAGAAATGATGGATGGGTTAAATCTATCTGGTGTACGGTTTTCTGCTGAAACATTAAAACAATTTATTCGTGGTTTTAATAACCTTACTCATTATTTTATTGGCATTTTTGATCAGAAAACCAATTTATTAATTGGCTTTTATACTATTGATGCTGATTTAAAGCATCGAGTAGGCAATATTTCAGCAGGCGGTATCGGAGAAACGGGTTATTCTGGTAAGAAAGTTTTTTGGGCAACTATTGATGCATTATTAGATTACTTTTATTTATATCGGGGCATGGAAAAAATGGTTGCTCGGATATTAAGAAAAAATGTACGTATGTTGTTTTGCTTTGTAAATAATCCAAGATTTACATTTGAGGCTGTTTTGAAAAAGGAATGCCTTGCTACAAATGGTGAACGTTTAGATATTGTTATATTTTCATCTTTTAAATAAGGCCTTTTAACTATGGACAGCTTAGTATTAACGCCTACCCAAAATAAGGTATTGCCTTTCAAAACAAGTGGCTTTAAAAGTTTAGTTGGTGGTTTGGAGTATGCGGCTAAAGGTGACTCTGGCTTTAATTTTTATAATTCACAAGCCGAATTAGTTAGTGTTTTATCCTATGCTGATTTACTTAATCAAGCCCTTAAAATGGCTCATCAATTATTAGCTATGGGGTTAAAAAAAGGTGATCACTTACCTGTTATTGCTGAAAATCGACCTGAATTTTTAGTCGTTTTTTATGCTTGCCAATATCTAGGGGTTATCCTTTGTCCCCTACCAATGATTTCTTCAGCTGCTGAACGTAGTATTTTTGCAGAAAAAACACTTCAGCTAGTAAAACTAACAAATGCAAAGTTTATAGTAACTTCAGAGGCATTAATTAAAACTTTTTTTGCAGAAAATAATACAAACTTGCAATTTATTAGTTTTGAGAATTTAACCACTGAGTCAGCAAAACAATCACTCACTGCAAATACATCACAATTTTCTCCTATAGAGAATAATAGTATCTCTTTTATACAATTTTCATCAGGTTCAACTTCGCAGCCGAAAGGAATTACCATACATAATGATGATGTTTGTGAGCATGTTCGTGTGGTATTAGAAGACGTTATGCAACTTCGTGCTGACGACCGCTCATTATCATGGTTACCGTTTTATCATAATATGGGGCTAATTGGTTTTATTATAGCTTCTGTTAATGGTCAAAGATCAGTAGATTGTTTTTCTCCACTTACTTTTGTTAGTAACCCTGCTCTTTGGTTAAAGTTAATGTCTAACAATAAAACAGCCATTACTTATGCCCCTATGTTTGCCTATCAATTAGCTATTAAGATATTTGATGAGAATGTTTTTGCAGGGTTAGATTTATCTTCTCTTCGTGTGGCTGGTATTGGTGGGGATGCTATACATATTGAGATAATGAAGAAATTCCAACAAGTTTATGCACCTTATGGATTTAACTATCAAACATTCTTACCTAGTTATGGTATGACAGAAGCTATCTTAGCTATTTCAGGCAAAACAGCAGGTAAACCCGTAGTAACAGATGTTTTTGAAGAAAAAGAGATCGTATCCTGCGGAAGCGTACTACCTGATTGTGAGCTTAAAGTAGTTGATGATAACAATATGTCATTACCTGACCGTTCTGTAGGCAGCATTTTCTTTAAGAAAAAAGCTATAACAGGTATTTTGCATAATCAATCTCAAAGTACTCCACTCTCTTCTGTAGATAATTATATTGATACAGGTGATATAGGCTATTTATATAAACAAAACTTGTTTGTTCTTGGGCGTAAAAAGGATGTTATTTTAATTCGTGGTCGTAATATTTGGGCGCAAGATATTAAAACATCTATTATCAATACAAACTCATGGTTAAAAACAGAAGATATTATTGTAATGGGCATTGAGGTTAACCAAGAGGAAAAATTAGTAGTAATGATTCAATGTGATGAAGAACACCAAGATAACTTAACTCTCGCTAAAAAAATTAAAGCACAGATTAGCCAACAATTCAGTGTATTAGCTGATATTGTGTTTGTACAAACAGGTGGCTTACCTTTAACACCATCAGGTAAAGTATCTCGAGAAAGATTTACAGAGATATACCTGACACAAACCTCTTTAAATTAACCATTTACAATGAAAGATAGCAAAATGGATTACCAACAATTAGCAAAATCAATTTTAGCAAGATCTCTGAATATTCCAGAAGACAGCATAAAAATGAGCCACACCATAGATGATTTGAAAGATATCGATAGTGTTGACTTCGCTCATATAGTGGCAGAAATTGAAAAAGTTTCTAAAACACAAATCCCTATTGAGGATTTACTAACATTAGATTCTGTAGAGAAATTGGTGAATATTTTAGAAAAGAATGGCTAGTTTTATTTATTTTTATCTGAACTGTATACTGCGTCACATATGATTTATTAAAACATTTGAACTCGTAGTTATAATACCTCATCTTATAGGATATATAGTTCTTTTTACAGGAAATACCCAGCTGTTACGCTCGCCTACTATGAAAAAATCCCCCTTTATATTAAAACCAATTTTTATTGGTGTGCTTTCAGTTATCTCGTCTTATTCTGTAGCAGATGCTACTTGGAATGGATCAACAGGCGACTATCGGGATAATAGTAACTGGGATACTGGTACAATACCTGATCTGGGTGTAGAAAATATTATCATCAACAACGGTCAAGCTAACCTTGTTTTAGATGGTACTTTTCCTGGACTTAACCCTGGGGGAGGCAGCAATAGTAATACACTAATTATTGGTGGGGCTGCTTCTGAAGAGGGTCATCTTAATATAAAAGTAACAGATGCAACTTATGTTCAATCTGACAGTAACTCATTTCTTATAGTTGGTGAAAATGGGGGCACAGGCACACTAACCTACGATACAACAGCAAATAACAACTATATGTACTCAGGCATGAATTTTCAGTCTGTTACTGTAGGTGATGGTGTAAATGGCCAACAAAGTCAAGGTTTTATCAATATTCTAGGTTCTGGTAAAAGTCCAGCTCAACAATATATGGGTAGCCAGTCAATAGCTACTGGTTCATTAAACGTAGGAACTAATGGTGGCTCTGGCACAATTAATGTAGATGGTGGCAGTTTAGATATTAGTGGTTCAGTTATGGACTATACCAATATTGATAACGACGTTTTTACCCTAGGCAGTGGCACCAACAGCACAGGTACTATAAATGTACTAGGCGGTGGTAAATTATCTGTCGCTGTAGGATATCTAACCCCAAACGCTGCGGTCATTGGTAAAGATGGTGGGACAGGTACCTTAAATATTTCTGGGCAATTTAATGGTTTGGATGTTAATGGCAATCCCACACTAGTCTCTAGCCGAGCTATCTTTTATAAAGGACTCGTTGTTGGTGATGGCGCGGGTAGCCAAGGCTTTGTCAATATAAAAGATGGTGGTCTTTTAATTACCTATGCTGAAGCTACTGTTGGTAAAAATGATGGCTCAGGCAACATTTTAGTATCAGGCGAAAATAGTCGCTGGGAAGTCTCTGGCAAAGCCTATAGCGACATGGTGAATGGTTCTTATGATTGGTCAGAAGAAGGCGTGTTAACGCTAGGCTCTGCTGGTGGTACTGGTATACTAACTATTGATGATGGTGGTGTCGTGGGTATTGGTGTTGGCCGTTCAGTCAGTGGCTACTTCTCTGACCCTGATACTGGACAATATTATTATGGCTATGATTATGAGTTTATGGGCGGAACAGGAACCTTAAACTTAACAGACTCAGCTGATAGTACAGGCACCCTTATTATCAAAGGTGATGCAGGAAAAGTAGGTGTATTAGACGCTGCTGAAGTTAATTATGGTGATGGAACAGGCTCTGTTGTATTTAACCATAACGACTATACAGGTACTTATGAGTTTACCCCTGAATTAGTAGGCAGTAATGCGAATAGTAGCTATATAGTAAATAATTCTGGGGTAACTGTATTTAACCGAGATACTAGTCAATTTATAGGTCACTCTGTTGTTAATGGTGGTGTTTTAGAAGTTAACAGTATCCTTGGTGGGGATATGACCATCAATAATGGTGGTATGTTAACAGGTATTGGTACTGTGGGTAGCAC
>JBEBWU010000275.1:0-4208 GCA_040391985.1 Entomomonas sp.
GCTACTGAACCACTAGCGGCAGCTATCAAATACTTTAGAAGTGAATTTGAAGCAGGCATTGCAGAACAGCAGTTGCCAATTTTATAAAATAGGTAATTGTTATTTGAATTATCTAATTTAAATAACAAATAAAATTTTTCCATTAGCCAGTCTCGTTTCGACGAGCAAATGATGAAGAAAAAAGAACCATGGCCATTATCCATGTAGACGGTAAAGAATACGAAGTTAACGGGGCAGACAATCTATTACAAGCTTGTCTATCTCTAGGACTTGATATCCCCTACTTCTGCTGGCATCCAGCATTAGGTAGTGTAGGCTCTTGTCGGCAATGTGCTGTAAAACAGTATAAAGATGCAGATGATAAAGTAGGACGTTTAGTTATGTCCTGTATGACACCTGCTACTGATGGTGCTTGGATATCTATTGCAGATGAAGAAGCGAAAAAATTTCGTGAGAATGTTATTGAATGGTTGATGACTAACCATCCTCACGATTGTCCAGTATGTGAAGAAGGTGGTCATTGTCATTTACAAGATATGACAGTGATGTCTGGCCATAGCAAACGACGCTATCGTTTCGAAAAACGTACTCATAATAACCAATACTTAGGTCCTTTCATTAATCATGAAATGAATCGTTGTATTGCCTGTTATCGCTGTGTTCGTTTTTATAATGACTATGCAGATGGTACAGACCTTGGTGTATATGGTGCTCATAACTACGTTTACTTTGGACGTGTGGAAGATGGTTGCTTAGAAAGTGAATTTTCAGGCAATTTAACAGAAATTTGCCCTACAGGTGTGTTTACTGATAAAACTCACTCAGAACGTTATAACCGTAAATGGGATATGCAATTTGCTCCTAGCATTTGTTATGGTTGCTCAATGGGCTGTAATACTTCTGCTGGCGAACGTTATGGTGAAATTAGACGTATTGAAAACCGTTATAATGGTGAGGTAAATCGTTACTTCCTATGTGATCGTGGCCGTTTTGGTTATGGTTTTGTTAATCGTGAAGATCGTCCTTTACAACCAGTATTAGTTAAAGAACAAAAAGTACTGACTATTGATGAAGCACTAGATAAAGCAGCTGATTTACTAAAAAATCAAAAAGTAATAGGTATTGGCTCTCCTCGTGCTAGTTTAGAAAGTAACTTTGCTTTAAGTAAATTAGTAGGTGTAGATAATTTCTCAACAGGTATTGCTGCTAAGGAATTAGAGTGTATTAATCTTGCTATTAAAATTATGCAAGATGGCCCCTTACCTACCCCAACAGTAACTGAAGTTGAACAACATGATGCTGTCTTTATCTTAGGTGAAGACCTTACCCAAACAGCTGCACGTTTAGCACTAGCTGTACGTCAAGCAGTGAAAGGTAAAGCTATTGATATGGCGCACCAATATGAACAATATGGTGTACAACCTTGGTTAGCTGCCGCCGGAATAAATATTGCACAACAAGCTAAAAATCCATTATTTATTGCTAGTGTTGCTAATACTCGCTTAGATGATGTGGCAGAAGCAACTATACATGGTACACCTAATGAGTTGGTACAATTAGCTTGCGCTATTGCCCATGAGTTAGATAATAGTGCACCTGCTGTATCTGGCTTATCAAGTGCATTACAAGAGAAAGCCAAACAAATTGCAGAAGCATTAACTAAAGCTAAAAAGCCATTAGTTATTTCTGGTTGCTCTTTAGGTTCAAAAGCATTATTAGAAGCAACAGCTAATATAGCTAATGCATTAAAAATTAAACAAAAAGAGGCTGCATTAAGTTTAGTATTCCCAGAAGCAAACAGTGTTGGTTTAGCACTACTCGCTAATAAACCATTAGAAGATAGCTTTACTGCTATTACTGAAGACAAAGCAGATGTGGTTGTTATTTTAGAAAATGATCTGTACCGTCGAGCTAATAGCAAAACAATAGATACTGTATTAGCAGCGGCTAAATCAGTCATTGTTATTGATCATCAAGCTACAGCTACTACAGCTAAAGCAGATTTATTACTTTCAGCCGCTAGTTTTGCTGAAGCAGATGGTACGCTAGTAAGTCAAGAAGGTCGTGCACAACGCTTCTTCCAAGTATTTGATCCTACTTATTATGATGCAAGCAATTGTGTTAAAGAAAGTTGGCGTTGGATTCATGCAATCCATAGTACTTTAGAAAGTAAGACAATTGATTGGACACAGTTAGATCATGTAACTTATGCCTGTGCAGATGCCAATGTTTTATTAGCAGGTATTAAAGAGGCTGCACCTGATGCTTCGTTCCGTATTAAAGGCTTAAAACTAGCCCGTGAACCACATCGTTATAGTGGTCGTACTTCTATGCTAGCTAATAAGAATGTACATGAACCAAGAGCACCACAAGATATTGATACTGCGTTTGCATTCTCTATGGAAGGTTATGCAGGTACTTCTCCAGAGCGTCAACAAATATCTTTTGCTTGGTCGCCAGGTTGGAACTCACCACAAGCGTGGAATAAATTTCAAGCTGAAGTGGGTGGACATCTACGTGCAGGTGATCCAGGTGTTCGCCTATTAGCCAATAAAGGTGAATTACTACCTTGGCTTACTGCTACTACAGAGTCTATAGAAGGTCTTTATGTTGTGCCTTTATATCATCTGTTTGGTTCAGAAGAAATGTCTGCTAAAGCAGCTCCTATTCAAGAGCGCATTGTAGAACCTTATATTGCTTTAAATACAACAGATGCGACACACTTAAATGTACAAGAAGATGAACAAGTTAAACTGACTATTAATGGCCAAGAAATAGCATTAACAGTACGTTTAAATATGGGCTTAGAAAAAGGTTTAGTTGGCTTACCTGTTGGTTTTGCTAATATTCCAGTACAGTTATTTGGTCAACGTATTTCTAGCCTACAAGAATTACAGGAGAAAGCACAATGATAGAGTGGTTAACTTCTGATGTAGTGCTTGCAGTTATTATATCTGCTATTAAGGCTGTTGTTATTATGCTAGTAGTGTTTGTGTTTGCAGCGCTACTAAGTTGGATCGAACGTCGCCTCTTAGGCTTATGGCAAGATCGTTATGGCCCCAATCGTGTGGGTCCTTTTGGTTGCTTACAACTAGCAGCAGATATGATTAAAATGTTTTTCAAAGAGGACTGGATTCCACCCTTTGCAGATAAACTACTGTTTACCATAGCACCTCTTATTTCTATTTGTACCATTTTAATTGCATTTGCTATTGTACCAATTACGCCAACTTGGGGTGTAGCAAGTAATACCAGTATTGGCCTACTCTTCTTCTTAGCTATGGCAGGTATTGCAGTATATGCTGTATTGTTTGGTGGTTGGGCCAGCCATAATAAATTTGCCCTATTAGGTGCTGTGCGTGCTTCTGCTCAAACAGTATCTTATGAAGTATTTCTAGGTTTGGCTTTAATGGGTGTGGTACTACAAGCTGGTTCATTTAATATGAATGAGATTGTTAATGCTCAACAAGGTCTATGGTTTATTATTCCTCAGTTCTTTGGCTTCTGTACCTTCTGTATTGCAGGTGTAGCTGTTACTCACCGTTTCCCATTTGACCAGCCAGAAGCTGACCAAGATTTAGCCGATGGTTATCATATTGAATACTCTGGTTTGAAATGGGGTATGTTCTTCGTCGGTGAATATGTAGGTATTGTGCTTATTTCATCGTTGATAACTGTACTTTTCTTCGGTGGCTGGCATGGCCCTATATTACCTGGTATCGTTTGGTTTGCTCTCAAAACTTTATTCTTTGTGATGATGTTTATTTTGATACGTGCTGCATTACCTAGACCACGTTATGACCAAGTAATGCTATTTGGCTGGAAATTCTGTTTACCATTAACGTTAATTAATCTATTGGTTACAGGTTTCTTCGTGTTATTGGCACAAGGGGCTTAAGGAGACTGTTATGAAATATATATGGCATGTTATCCACGGTGCTTATACACAGCTAAGAAGCATTGTGATGATTTTTAGTCATGCTTTCCGTAAGCGTGATACAATCAACTATCCAGAACAAGAAGTATATTTACCACCTCGTTATCGTGGTCGTATTGTTTTAACACGTGAACCTGCGCCAGAAGGACAATTAGGTGAAGAGCGTTGTGTAGCGTGTAATCTTTGTGCAGTGGCCTGCCCTGTTGGTTGTATTGCACTACAAAAAGCTGAACGTGAAGATGGCCGTTGGTATCCAGAATTCTTTCGTATT
>JBEBWU010000276.1:0-4183 GCA_040391985.1 Entomomonas sp.
ATAATGCATTCTTAGAGCCTAATCAACTACTCCGTGATATGGACAAAATAGGCCATATCCCAGGCATTATAGTACATGGCCGTTATGATGTAATTTGTCCCCTAGATAATGCTTGGCAGCTTCATAAGTTATGGCCAAATAGTGAACTTAATATTATAAGAGAATCAGGTCATTCAGCCTTTGAGGTGGGTACAGTAGATGCTTTAGTAAAAGCTACCCATGCTATGGCTGAACAGCTATTAACTGAAAAATAAGGTGTACGTGAGTGAAGGCTTTAATTCAGCGAGTAACTGAAGCCAGTGTGGCTGTAGAAGGTAAAGTAATAGGTGAAATTGATATTGGTGTTCTTGCATTAGTGGGAATTGAACCAAATGATACAACAGAAAAAGCTGATAAGTTACTACATAAGTTGTTAAACTATCGTATCTTTGCTGATGAAAATGATAAGATGAATCGTTCATTAGCGGATATTAAGGGTGGATTGTTGTTGGTATCACAATTCACTTTAGCTGCAGATACTAAAAGTGGATTACGACCTAGTTTTTCTACAGCGGCTTCTCCTGCTTTGGGAGAGGAGTTATTTAATTATTTATTAACGCAAGCAAAACAGAAACATACACCTGTTGCAACAGGTTGTTTTGGCGCTAATATGCAAATTCATTTGATAAATAATGGTCCAGTAACTTTTTTATTGGATGTTTAGTTTTATCATTGATTTACGCCTGTGAATAAGTAATAAATTTTAATTAATATCGTGTTTAGTAATAATATAATTGATTGAGGATGTAATAGTGACTAACACTACCATACCAACAGAAACTGATTGGGCTGATTATCAAACAGAAGTGGACTGTCAGGAAGCGTATGACTTATATGCAGGAAAGGATGCAGAAAGTTTAAAGTCAGTTTTTGTGGAATCAGTTGGCCGCTGTGTAGATGGATTACATTTTATGCCACCAAAAGTTTTTCATTATTATGCCAGTATTTTTGCTGATTATGTGCTACAAGCAGAGAAATTACCAGGCTTACAAACAGAAGATAGAGCACGAGCAGCAGCAGGTTTATTTACGTTATTAGAAAATAAACTACATATTAGCCCTATGGATGTGCAAGAAATTTATCCAAAATTAATAGAAATAGCTAAATATGTAGCTGATCATCAAGCTAATTATTATGCTGATAAAGAACAATATGGTGATTTTTCTAAACAGCTTGTTATGTTTAATGCGTTAGCTAAAGAGTCACATATTATTTAACAGGTATTTGTTGTTCTATTTGAGGGAATCAGGGGACAAACTATTCGCTATTAGTATAATGCTTTATTTAAAGTATTATAGAAGTAGCTTATTATATTTTGATTAGAATAGTAGGTGGGTACAACAATTGAAAATTATCATTGTAGGGTTGTTAATAGCTAGCGTTCTATTTGTTCATTATCGTGGTCGTGTTCGTCATAAATGGTCTCGCCAAATAAAAGATCATTCAACATTTTTAGCGCCACTAAATTCTATTATTTATTTAACGTCTAAATTACCTAGTCAACCATATTATTCAACAGATATTTATCCTGAATTAAAGGTTTTTGAGGAAAATTGGGAGAAAATTAAAGAGGAAGGTGAGCGTTTATTAGAAGCTGGTAAAGTAAAAGGTTCTGATAAGCTTGATGATGCAGGCTTTAACTCATTCTTTCGTAAGGGCTGGAAGCGTTTTTATTTGAAATGGTATGGTGATAGCCATCCTTCTGCCATGGAGCTATGTCCTTTTACTACGGCATTGGTAAAAGATATTCCTACTGTTAAAGCAGCTATGTTCACAGAGTTGCCATCAGGTGCTCGTTTAGTGACCCATCGTGATCCTTATTCAGGTTCTTTACGTTATCATTTAGGGCTTGATACACCTAATGATGATAAATGCTTTATTGAAGTAGATGGTGAGCGTTACTCATGGCGTGATGGCGAAGGTGTTATTTTTGATGAAACGTATATTCATCATGCTGAAAATATGACAGATCATCGCCGTTTAATTTTCTTCTGTGATATGGATCGGCCTTTAAAATATAAATGGGCAACTAAATTTAATCACTGGGTAGGCAAAAATATTGTAGGTGCTGCGGCCTCTCCTAATGAAGATGGTGATAAATTAGGTGGTATTAACAAAGCCTTTGGTATTCTTTATAAGATTCGTGAACGTGGTAAAGAATTAAAGAAAAGAAATCGTTTCCGTTATTATCTTGAACAGTGGTTATTACTGGCCTTTGTGGTTTGGATTATTTGGATTATTTAAATTTCCTAGTGAAGGCTATTCCTTTTCATTGATGGAATGGCCTTATTTTTGGCATAATATGGCAACCATTTATCCTCTAATCAACAAATGGAAGGTGCCTAGTGTCTCAAACATCACAACAATGTCTTACTGATTGGACGGATCGTGAAGCCTTAGCTGAAACAATGATCCCGTTAGTTGGTCAACTATATCGTAATAATCATGTAGTTACCTCAATTTATGGTTTTAGCCTAATCAATCAGTCTGTTGTTTCTATTTTACAAACCCACGCAGCTACCCTTTATCGTTTTGGCAAGGAAGCAGAGCTTTCTGTAAAAGAAACTTATCCTTTATTAAAAGTAATGACAGAACTTAATTTAGGTTCTGCTTCTATTAATCTTGGCAGATTAGCCGTTAAATACCGTGAAGAGCAATCATTAACAGCTGAACAATTCTTGCGTAAAGAATTAGCCGATATCATAGATAAACCAGCAGATAAGCAAACTGATTGTGGTACAGATGTTGTGCTATATGGTTTTGGCCGTATTGGACGATTGCTTGCACGTATTATGATTGAAAGAACAGGTAGTGGTGATGGTGTGAGATTACGTGCAATTGTAGTACGTAAAGGCTCAGATGATGATCTAGAGAAACGCGCCAATTTACTACGTCGTGATTCAGTACATGGTGCTTTTAAAGGTACGGTATTAGTTAATGAAGAAAATAATACATTATCGATTAACGGTAACTTAATTCAGGTGATTTATTCAAGTGATCCTAGTACTGTAGATTACACTCAATATGGTATTAATAATGCGATCGTTATTGATAATACTGGTAAATGGCGTGATGAAGAAGGTTTAAGTCAACATTTACAATGCAAAGGTGTATCTCGTGTTATTCTGACAGCACCAGGTAAAGGTAAGTTAAAAAATATTGTTTATGGTGTAAATGATAGTTTAATTACCAAAGATGATAAGATTCTTTCAGCGGCATCTTGTACTACTAATGCTATTGTACCTGTACTAAAAGTAATTAATGATCAGTTTGGTATTGAGAATGGACATGTTGAAACAGTACATTCTTACACTAATGATCAAAACTTAATCGATATCTTTCATAAAGGAAGTCGTCGTGGACGTAGTGCGCCATTAAATATGGTAATTACTGAAACAGGTGCTGCAACTGCTGCTGCTAAAGCACTACCTGAGTTGGCTGGTAAGTTAACAGGTAATGCGATTCGTGTACCAACACCTAATGTGTCTCTAGCGATTCTTAATTTAAATCTTGGTAAATCAACATCTAGGGAAGAGTTAAATGATTTCTTAAGAGATGTTGCATTACATTCTAAACTACATAGACAAATAGATTTTATTGATTCAACAGAAGTAGTTTCTAGTGACTTTGTGGGGTCACGTCATGCAGGTATTGTTGATGCTGCTGCAACCATTTGTACGGATAATCATGCTGTTCTTTATGTATGGTATGACAATGAGTACGGTTATAGCTCACAAGTTATCCGCATTGTTGAGAATATAAGCCATAATTTAGGGATGTAAAAATAAAAAGGCATGTTTTATACATGCCTTTTTTATTATTTTAAGGCAACATGTAGACTAATAAGCGCCCTTAATTGAGCTGGTTTAATTGGCTTTTTAATGAAATCTAAACCAGCCACTTGTAGTTCTTCAGCCAGTTCTTGCGAGTTATCTGCACTGATGATAATAGCAGGTAGTCTAGGATCGTTTAATTGTTCACGCAGCCATTTTATTAGGTCTGTGCCTATATAACCATGGTCTAAATGGTAGTCGACTAATAATAGTTGAGGTTTAAAGCCACCAGTTAATATCTCTTCGCATTCTTGTTGATTGCGAGCCGTTTTGACTATGCAGTTCCAACGAGATAATAGCGTTTTCATACC
>JBEBWU010000277.1:0-4180 GCA_040391985.1 Entomomonas sp.
AGTCATCATTATTTTGACTAAAGCTAATCATTGCTTTGGTAATACCTTCCCCAAAGATGACTTTATCTCGCTTACCATAATTTTCATCTTGTAAATCATCGAAGGCATTAACAATATAGTTACCTGCACCACTATTAAAAATCAACGTATCATGAATGCCAGACTCTTGAGCATTTACTATAAGATCAGTATCCAACCCATCATTTATTACAACTCCTTGTTCAGAACTTGCTGCAATCTGGTTATGGGTATCGATAGTTTGTGCATGTATTATCTTAAAAGGCCATATAGAGAGCACCATAAAAAGCAAGGTGAATATACGGCGATAGTGTTTTTTAACTGTTTTCATTGCTTATAATCCTTAGAACGCCACAGGTAATCTATAAATTCCCATGGCATTCCTATGTACTAGTTATCTTATTAACTGTTTGATATATCTGTTGTTTTCTCTGTTACTGCTAGAGATGGAGGCATGGTAGGTTGTTTATAGAGGCAATTCTTTTGGCTTAAACAATAATTTTATAAGAATAATAAATGGCTCATTTCAGCTATTAATTAAATGAGATTCCATATGATGCATCTATTGAATAGTGATTGATTTTTTATTTAACCAATCACAGTTAATAAGTCATTATATTTTTTAGCCAATGATTAATTTTTACTCATCGTCTGTTATTAATAAAAAGATAAATCACAGAATTACCTTATTATTCCAATAATCTTTATCTGTAATCCTCTTATAACAAAACTTAGCTATTTTTGTTTAATACCTCCCTAAATTAATTTTTGCTTAAGCCAAAAGAATTGCTTCTATAAACAACCTACCATGCCTCCATCTCTAGTAGTAGCAGAGAAACAACAGATATATCAAACAGTTAATAAGAATTTAGCACATAGAAACTTCTCAGGAATTTATCTATTACCTGTGGAGTTCTAAGGATTTAAACAATGAAAACAGTTAAAAAACACTATCGCCGTATATTCACCTTGCTTTTTATGGTGCTCTCTATATGGCCTTTTAAAGTGGCTCTGGCACAAGATGCTGAATGTGCTGAAGTTAGAGTAATTATTGAGCAGAAACTATCATTTGAACGGCAAGCATTTGATGCAAAAATGCTGATTAATAATGGTTTAACTTCTGCAAAATTAGAAAATATACGTATTGAGCTTCTATTTGAAGATCAAAACAATCAGCCTGTTTCAGTCACAGAAGATACTGATGAAACAGAAGCAATTTTTTTCTACAAAATAGACTCACTAGCTGGTATCGAAAATATTTCAGGTACAGGTGAGATTGCCAGTAAATCTTCAGCAGAAATACATTGGCTAATCATTCCAGCTTATGGCGCAGCCTCTGATCAAGATAAACTATATTATATAGGTGCTAAGGTTAGTTATACCTTAAATGGTGAGGAAACAAGTGTTGATGTCACACCTGATTATATTACAGTAAGACCTTTACCCAAATTAGTTTTAGATTACTTTTTTCCTGAAGATGTTTATGGCGATGATGCATTTACTACAGAAATAGAACCATCTATTCCTTTCACTTTAGGCGTAAGAGTTAAAAATATAGGCCATGGCGTAGCTAATAATACAGCCATTGAATCTGCCCAACCAAAGATTATAGATAATGCTCAAAACTTATTAGTTAATTTTGAAATTATTGGTGGCTATGTAGCCGATCAACTGATTGGTAAAAGTCTACTGTTAAATTTAGGTGACATACAACCGAATACTTCACAAGTAGGTCGTTGGAATGTTATTACCTCACTTTCTGGAAAGTTTACTGAGTTTACAGCTAGCTATTCTCATGCAGATGGTTTAGGGGGTAAATTAACCTCGCTAATTGATAGTGTGAATACTCACACCTTAGTGCACGATGTTAAAGTTGATCTTCCTTATAGAGACAACGTTCGTGACTTTTTAGCATTTGACCAAGATACTTTAAGAGTATATGAATCAGAAGGAATTGATTCAGAAGTCAGTGATCTATCTTCACAAAGTTTACTTGAAGCCAATAATGGTAAATATGATCTTAGTTTTCCTGCCACAATGGGACTGGTTTACACCAAACTAGTTGATCCGTTTAATGGCACTCGAACACCTATCAATATGCAACGTTCTGATGGCAAAGTTATTGCCCATGAAAATGTTTGGCTTTCTAAAGAGCGTAATGAAGATTTATCATGGTCTTACTTTATTCATTTATTTGATACTAACTCAACAGGCCAATATCAGTTTACATTTACTGAAATAACCAATAAAGCATCACTAGCAGGTACGGTATATAACGATACTAATGATAATGGCGTATTTGATGAGTCGGAAAAAGGTATTGGTGTTGCAGGTATTCAGTTAACAGGAATAGATCAAGATGGCATAAAAATATCTACACAGGCTTATACAGACAATCAAGGTCATTTTAATTTCGTAGGATTAAATCCAGGCAACTACGCTCTACAAACATTACCACTTAATGGCTTAAATGATGGTCAAGCAAAAACTACAGTAGCAAATGCTACAGCTCAAATAAGTAAAATTACTGATATTCAATTAGCGGCAGGTATGCAAGTAGATGGTAATCTTTTTGCTAAAGTAAGCAGTGAAATAGAGTTACCCCAAGCCAATGCAGCAGATCTTGATATTGGCATAGTGAGCTCAACTAATACAGCGAATGTTGATGATACAGTTAAATACACCGTTACATTAGTTAATCATGGTCCTAATGATGCAATAGATACAAGTATAGATTTATCTATTCCTAAGAATCTTAGGGTTTATCTTATTAGTACTACTGCTGGTCAGGTCATTAATAGTAATGGTCGTTGGGTTATCAATAAAATCCCATCAGGTGCTTCATATACTTTACAGATAAATACAAGAGTGATGCAAGCAGCAGGTAATGTGCCTATAACAGCTACCATTACAAGCCAAACAGAAGATAACAACCCAACCAATAATACAGCAACAGTTACCTTGTTAACCAAAGCTACAGCAAAATTAACGTTTGGATTTGATCAATTGATCACTCAAATTGCATCAAACTATTGATAGGTAAGGATACCATGATGAGCTTTCTAGGATACAAACCATTTACTAATAATGGTTGGCTTTTTCTAACTTTTTTATTAGGTATTACACAATGCCTACAGAGTTATGCAGGCTGTCCAAATAATACCTTAGCTAATGAACAAACAGATCAATATAGCCAGATTAATTTTGTAAATCACCAACACAGTTTAGACAGTAGTTGTTGGATTAATGATTCTGCAATAGCGGCACTAGCTGAAAAAGAAACCGTTTTATGGATTGATGTAAGATCAAAAAGTGAGCAAAAAGCATTATCTTTAAATGGTTTATTAGAAATCCCTCTTGCTGCTTTATCTAACAAACAATTTCTAAAACAACAGCCTATTGTATTGGTTGGAACTGGTTTTGATCAAGTTATGCTAAATAGAACCTGCATGCAACTAAAACAAGCAGGCTTTACAGCGGTTTATGCGTTAGAAGGTGGTGCTTATGTTTTGGATAAAAAACAACAGCAGCATTATGAAATAACACCTGAACAATATTGGTCAGGCTCAATGGCTGGCTCATGGAAAACCATTGCGATTGATATTGCAGAAGACGACTTACAAGCATTACCAATAACACCATTTAAACAACTAGTTTCCACAGCAGATGATGTTGCTTTAGCCATTCAACAAACATTATCTCCACTCAATCAATTAACACCTATTTCGCTTGTACTTATTACCCAAGATCAAGCAACAACAATCTATTGGCAACAGGCATTAACTAACCTCACTGACTCTAAACAAATCGTGTGGTTACAGGGAGGCATAAAAAATTATAACGATTATATCAATCAGCAACAAAGCATTCGAAATAACGCAGCAAAAGCACCTAGCCGCTCCTGTCGTTAATTCCTATAAACGCATTATAAGGTAATAATATGAACATATTGCAACAATATAATCGAACCTTGTTTTTACTTTACTTAATTAAAAAACAAAGTTACCGATTACTCACATCAACATTAAAGAAAATAACCAGTTTAATTGCTTTTTGTAGTCTTATTGCAATCAGCAATTTAACTATAGCTGCCACTAATACTGGCTTAACTGGAGACGATCAAGTTAAAGGCCCTTTCCCTATTGGCTTTAACTTTAAATTC
>JBEBWU010000278.1:0-4169 GCA_040391985.1 Entomomonas sp.
TGATTTATTTAAAGAGTTTATTGTTGATCTTTAATTTAATTGTTACAAAAGGACTTGTTCTTTAATTACTCATCTTTTTGATTAATTAAGCGGTCAGGTTGTAATTCCCATTCAAGCCAATCCTCTCCAAATAGCTCTACTGGATGTTGTGTGCGATCTGCACCATTACCACAACCCAATTCTTTAACAGAACAATACTTGTCACACCCCCAACAAATCCTTTCTGGGTGTTTAGGATGGGTAGGAAAGTTTTTCTTCTTGCTCATAGTATCAATCCACAATAATTCAAAGGATTGATACTATTTTACCACTCATAGCTATTTATAAAATACCTATAAGTGTTAATAAATATTCTAAGTAATTGTGCTTATAATATTAAATAGTCTTTCGTTGACGAACTGCCTCAAATAGGCAAATACCTGTTGCTACAGACACATTTAAACTACTTACACTACCTAGCATAGGTAGTTTTACAAGATAATCACAGTGATCTCGAGTCAAACGACGCATCCCCTTTCCTTCTGCTCCCATAACTAATACAGTAGGAATGGTTAAATCTTGCTGATAAATTTCTTGTTCAGCTTCACCCGCTGTACCAACAATCCATAAACCACGTTGTTGTAGTTTTTCTAAAGTACGAGCTAGATTAGTTACAGTTACTAAAGGAATAACCTCTGCTGCACCACAAGCTACTTTTCGTACAGTAGCATTTAATGTGGCTGATTTATCTTTTGGAATAATGACAGCCTGAACCCCAGCTGCATCTGCTGTTCGTAAACAAGCCCCTAGATTGTGAGGATCTGTTATATTATCTAACACTAATAATAAGGGTGGTTCTGCTAGTTTTTCTAATAACTCCTCTAGCATAGCCTCATTCCATACTTGACTAGGTGAAACTTCAGCTACTACTCCTTGGTGTACGGCATCTTCAGCAGTTAGTTCATTTAAGTCATCTCGACTAGAGATTTGTATTTTGGTATGGTTTTTTTTAGCTAATTCAATAATATGTTGTATTTTGGGGTCTTGTCGACCCTCTAATATAAAAAGTTGCTTAACACGTTTAGGATGATGGTTAAGCAATGCTTCTACAGCATGAATACCATAAATTTTTTCCCATTGACTCATAGTTTTTTCACCCTAACTTTTCGTTTAGTGGATGATTTTGCTTTTTTAACAGGTGCGTTTGGTTTTGGCTGATTAATAGATTCAGAAACTTGAGGTTTTTGAACTTTTTTAGCTTTTACAGAGCGTTTTTTTCGCTTTGTTTTTAATTCCGATTTTGTTAAGAATTTATCTGCTTTTTCCAATAAATCTGTATTTACAGTTTTACTATCATTATTAGTTTTAGTAACTTTTAACTTCGTTTTAGTTCGTTTATTAGCAGTATTAACTTTTGTTTTTGAGTTAGGTATTTGTTTCTTATGTTTAGGGGCTGTTAGATTTAATGCATTTTCAGCCAGATCAAAATCTATTTTTCGATCATCCATATCAACACGTGTAACAATAACCTCTATAGTGTCACCTAATCTAAAAATACGGCCACTTCGCTCTCCTTTTAAATGGTGATGAATAGCATCAAAATGATAATAATCACCTGGTAATGCGGTAACGTGAACCATACCTTCTACAAAAATATCAGATAATTCAACAAATAAGCCAAAACTTGTTACCCCAGTAATAATACCTGTAAAAGTTTCACCTACTCGCTCTTGCATATATTCGCATTTAAGCCAATTTACTACATCTCTGGTAGCTTCATCAGCACGACGTTCACATGATGAACAGTGTTCACCTAATTTTTCTAATTGCACATCTTCATAAGGATAAATAGTTTGTTTTACTAAACTAGTAGCCCCTACTCTTCGTACATGTTCTGATTGCTTTTTAGAACGAATAACACTTCGAATAGCACGATGTACTAATAAATCAGGATAACGGCGGATGGGAGATGTGAAATGTGTATAGGCTTCATAGTTTAAACCAAAGTGACCATGATTTTCTGGCGTATAATGCGCCTGTCCCATGGATCGCAACATAACAGTTTGGATTAAACTAAAATCTGATCTATCTTTGATTTTCTCTAATAAATTAGCATAGTCTTCAGGTGTTGGATCACCTGATCCCATAGAGAGTGATAACCCCAAACCATTTAAAAATGCTTGTAATTTTTGCTGTTTCTCTTCTGTAGGACCATCATGTACACGGTATAAACCTGGAATTTCATGAGTCATTAAAAATAATGCTGATGCCACATTAGCACAAAGCATACATTCTTCAATTAAACGATGTGCTTCATTACGTACAGTGGGTACAATCTCTTTAATTTTACGGTCAGCGCCAAACACAATACGTGTTTCTTGGGTTTCAAACTCAATAGCATGACGTTTATGGCGAGCTGTTAACAACACTTTATATAAAGCATAAAGCTCTTTTAAAGGTTGCATTAAATGTGGCATTTCCTTACGAATAAATTTTGCCTCTGTACTATTAGGTTTCTCTAATAGTTGGCTAACTTTATTGTAAGTTAAACGTGCATGAGAATGAATAACTCCCTCATAGAAGAAATACTCTGTCATTTCTCCTTTTTTATTAATATTCATCTCACAAACCATTGCTAGCCGATCCACTAATGGATTAAGCGAGCAAAGTCCATTCGATAATACCTCAGGTAACATTGGAATAACTTGTTCAGGGAAATAAACAGAAGTTCCTCTCTTCTCTGCCTCTTCGTCTAGAGCAGAACAAATTTTCACATAATGAGAAACATCGGCAATGGCTACATAAAGTGTCCAACCTTGCTTAGTGGTTTCTGCATAAACAGCATCATCAAAGTCTCGAGCATCTTCGCCATCAATAGTAACAAAAGGTAGTTTTCTTAAATCAACCCGTTTCTTTTTATCTTTTTCTGCTACTTCTTCTTTGATTTGTGCCGCTTCTTTTAGTAAAGCTTTTGGCCATTCATGGGGTAAATCATAGCTGCGCAATGCAACTTCTATTTCCATACCTGGTGCCATATAGTCACCAAGTACATTGGTTATTGCACCTTGAGCTTGGCGAAATACAGTAGGCCATTGTTCAATGGTAACTTCAACAAATTGACCATGTTTAGCAGCTCCTTGTTTAGAAGGAGGAATAAGAATCTCTTGTGGCATTTTAGGATTATCAGCTACTACATGCCCTAAACCACTTTCATTATAATAACGTCCCACCAATGTTTCATGAGCACGTTCTGCTACTTCAACAATAGCCCCTTCACGACGACCTTTACGATCATAGCCCGTTACACGAGCTAACGCCCTGTCACCATCAAATACTAAACGCATTTGACCAGGACCTAAAAATAAGTCATCACTACCATCATCTGGTACTAAAAAACCAAAACCGTCTCTATGACCGATAACTCGGCCACGTATTAAATCTAACTTATCAACAGGTGCATAAGCTCCACGACGGGTATAAATAACCTGTCCATCACGCTCCATTGCACGTAGACGACGCCTTAAAGCTTCTATATCATCTTCATTAGTTAATGCAAATTCTGTTATTAATTGATCTCTGGTCGCTGGAGCACCACGCTCTTCTAAATGTTTAAGAATTAATTCACGACTAGGAATAGGATTTTCATATTTTGAGGCTTCTCTTTTTGCCTCAGGATCAAGATCACGCCAATTGGCCATGTGTTTTAAATTTTCCTCATTAATTAAATAAATACAACTTCATTATTATCGTTTAAAAATCTCTTTCTATTACTTTGAAGAAGGTGTATCTGTCTATTTTCACGTACTTTATTGTAGATTGCTAGCTTTTTATTGAAAATAGTACATTCGTTCATGTTCTAAGTATTTTATATTTGCTAGTAACTATTATTTTATAAATTATTAATATACTTTAATAGTCTTAACCGATTATTAGTATTAACAATATGTTACTTTTTAAAAATAGTTCTTCTTTCAATCATTTTTGTTATTGTTAAAATAAACCAATAGGATAAAAATAGGCTCAAACTATTATGACTCGCTTAACCAAAATACTAAGAGTGTTGCTTATAGTCTTTCTACTATTTGCTTTGCTAGGGGTATATGGTTGGAGTCGTTGGCAAAATTTAAAGCATGATCTTGGCTTAGAAGTTAATTGGCAAGGTTTAGGTGGTAGTTGTAAAGGTTTAACAA
>JBEBWU010000279.1:0-4155 GCA_040391985.1 Entomomonas sp.
CTGAGCAATAATACGTCTTAATTCTTCTAAACGCTCTTCTGTCTGATAGGCAATAATAGTATTAGTACGCTTATCAACAGTCAAAGAACCCCGATCATTACTTGTCATATTTGCATTATAAGCACCATTCTGATTAGTTTGTACACTATTAGTTTGCGACATAGTTGCTTGGAATAATGCAATAATACTTGTTGCATCAGCATAATTAACAGGGATAAGTTCACGACGTAAAGGTTGTGTTGCTTTTAGTGTTTGTTCAGCATCAAACATTCTACGAGCAGATTCTGCTAACTCATCAGCAGGTGCAATAATAAGAATATTTCCTTCTTGTCGCTTCGCTAACCCTCTGGTACGCATAATAATATCTAACGCTTGATCCCATGGTACATTTTGTAAACGTAAAGTAATATTACCTGTTACTGAGTCAGTAGCAACTAAATTTAATTTAGTAAAATCTGCTAGAATTTGTAGTACACTTCTTACTTCAATATCTTGGAAATTTAGAGATAAAGTATCACCTTTAAAGACACCTTGATCTTCTAAACGACGTTGTTTTTCTTCTGCAGATACATGTTTTACACTAACAGTTAATTCATCATTAGCTTGAAAAACTAAATAATCATAATTTCCCTTAGGCTCGATAGAAATACTAGAACCATCTGATTTAGCTGTTGAGTTGATAAATTGTACAGGTGTTGCAAAATCTTTAACATCCAATCGTACACGCAATGATTCAGGTAATTGCGTTTTAGGGAAATTAAGAACTATTTTCCCACCCCTCTCTTGTACATCAGGGCTAATTGTACTATTTGATAGTTTAACAACAATATTGCCTTCACCATTATCACCACGTCTAAAATCAATATTTTCAATGGCATTTCCAATGGAAGCAACTGATTTTGTAGTAACTGGTGGTGTAATATTATTTGTTGGTTTAGTAGATATAACTGAGGTAGTTGCCGTTGTTGCAACCGCAGCTTTATCACCCAATACAATAAAAATATTATTACCTTCTGCACGTGTTGTATAAGGCACTAAAGTATTTAAGCCTACAACTAATCGTGTTACATTTTTAGATTCAACAACTGTTAGATTTCTAACATTACCAATACCAACAGCTCTTCTTTTCTCACCTAATTGACTTGTAACGCCAGGCAAATCAAGGGCAATACGTGCAGGTTGATCAATTGTATAGCCATTAGGAGCAGCCACTGGTTCATCAAACACTAATTTAAGCTCTACCCGTTCTCCAGGTAGAGAAACAACATCCATATCTTTTAAATTAGCGGCATATAACATTGAGGGAATAGCCATACCTAATAAAGCTACACTTAAACGTATTAAAGAAACATTCATTACTGTTTTCCGTTGTTCAATTGGGGTATTCTTTTTCATCTGTAACATCCTTAAGATTAATTTTTAAGCTCTAAGGTATAGGGTCTTTCTCGGCAACCTTCATTACCATCAGAAATTTTCTCTAGAACTTCAAGTCCAAAATCATTAATGGAGACTACTTGTCCATGATTTACACCGATGTAATCTCCCACTCTTATGCGATGAATACCTCCAGCACCACGCAATAAGGCATAATGCTCTTTGTCATTTTCTATGGTACCTACCATAGCAAATGATCCTATATCAAAGCCTTCTAAATACTGTTTTGGCCTTGTCAAATCAGGCATAACACATTTAGTACCAGACTCTTCAGGATCTGGCTTTGGTTGAATAATAGCATCCTGACTTTGAAAAGGGTCTCTCATAAAAGTAGCTGTATATGAAAAAGGTAAATAAGGTTTTGGCTCAGGCAATGGTTCAATTGCCCTGGCAGGCCTAGCTTTAATACGATCTGTATACTCTTCTAAATCAGTAATACCTGAGTTTCCACAACCTACCAATACACTTGTTAATACACCTAAGAATAGAATGCGTTTAAATATTATCATTTCACATCCCCACGGTAACGGTATGTCTTTGCCAAAACATCAATAGTTAATTTAGAAGAATCTCCTACCACTTCTGGTTTTATTGTAAAATCATTTAATGTAACAATCCTAGGCAACGCCGCAACTTTAGTAGCAAAATTAGCAAATGCATGATAGTTACCTGTTATGGTAATCTGTACTGGTAACTCTACATAAAAAGGTTGTGTTACTTCTTTTTGAAGTCTAATTTGCTTAAACTCTAAACCACTAGTTAACCCTGCTTTAGTTACATCCTCAATTAAACCTGGTACTTCAGTTTCAGCTGGTAATTGTTTTAATAAACCACTAAATGACTCTTCAATAGCATCCATTTGTGCTTTATAAGCATTTAAACTAGCTGATTGGGCAGCTTTTGTTTCAAAATCAGTTTTTAACTTTGGTTCTTCATTCCTTGCCTTTTCTAAAGAAGCACGAACATCACTTAACACAAATTGATAACCTAAAATACAAATAACAACTAACACTAATAAGCAAGCTAGAGCCATAATAGGTAGAGGCCATGTCCCAGGACTTTTAAGATCTAAGTTATTTAGATCTAAGCTTTTCAAATCAAGACTCATTGTATAGCCCCCCCATCCTTTGGTTCACTTTGATCAACCAACAAAGTAAAACTTGCTGTTTTGTCATTTGGATCTTTTTTATTAATTTGACTAATTACTGCTAGATTAGGGTTAGCTAACCATGGCGAATTATCAAAATTACGCATCAATTGTGAAACACGATTATTAGAGACTGTCATACCTTGAATAGTAATTTGTTTCTTACTTTTAGATAAAGATGTATAAAAAACACCTTCTGGTAAAGTCCGAACAAATTGATCTAATAGCCTTGCTAAAATTTGACGATTTGATTGTAAATCTTGAATAATCTTCATCCGAGATAACAATTCAGACTTTTTAGACTTTAAATCTTCAATTATTTTAAGATTATTATCCATTACTGTAATTTGTTGCTTTAGATAGCTATTACGTAAATTTTGATTTTCAACCTGCAATTCAAAATACTTATTAGCAATATAAACCAAAATGACACCAATAACTATAGCTATAGCTACAGCTATAAAAAACTGACGTTTCCGCTCTTCCCGTAGCTGTTCACGCCATGGTAATAAGTTAATACGTACCATTAGTCAAAACTCCTCATTGCTAAGCCACAAGCAATCATCAGGGATGGGGCATCCTGTGCCAATACAGATGCATTGATTTTAGATGATGTTTTCATCTCTGCAAAAGGATTCGCCATCTCTGTTGTAATATTCAACTTATCTTGAATATAAGCTGGTAACTGCTGAATACGTGCACCACCACCCGCCAGCACAATCCCATCAATAGTATTATGTTGTCCTGTAGCAAAGAAAAACTGCAAGGAACGAGCTATCTGATCAGAAATTTGATCCATAAACCCTTGTAATACTGACTGTTCATAATCCTCTGGCAACTCCCCTCTTTTCTTCGCGCGCTCAGCATCAAGGAAGGTTAATCCGTAGTGCCTTTGTATCTCTTCAGTAAGTTGCCGACCACCAAACATTTGCTCACGATTATAAATAATATGTCCATTATGGATAATATTAAAACTAAGCATTGATGATCCAATATCAACAACAGCAATTGGTGAAACAGATCCTGCTTTTTTCACCATAGGGATAAGTGCTGCTGCCCGTTCCATAGCATAGGACTCAAGATCAACAACACCTGCTGACAATCCTGTATAAGCTAATACCGCTTCTCTGGTTTCAATACTTTCCTTGCGGCAAGCAGCTAACAAAACTTCTTCTTTAGAATCATCATTGGGTGATGATGTTCCTAAGCGTGCAAAGTCAATAGCTACTTCATCTAAAGGATAAGGAATATATTGATCTGCTTCTAATTGCAGTTGAACTTCTACATCCGCATCACTCATTCCTTTTGTAACTTCTACAACACGAGTAATCACAGATGAGCCACCAACTGCTACTACAGCAGACGTTGCCTTAACCTTAGCAGCTTTAACAGCTTTTTCTAAGACTTTACCAACGGCTTCGATATCATGGATATTTCTATCTGAAACAACGCCCAATGGCAGTTCTTCGACGGCATACCCATTCAATATATAAGAAGCACCTGACTGATCTAAGTCCACAACTCTCACAGAGCTAGCACCTATATCAATCCCCAATAACTTTTTAACTTTCTTT